>NZ_MLYQ01000065.1:0-64014 GCF_001866725.1 Bacillus sp. MUM 13 | reverse complement strand
CATATAAATTCGTTATAACACTTCTTGAAGGTTTAACCCTCAAGGAGTATGAATTAAATAATATTTCTCTTTTCGTCTCAATATAGTTTTCTAAATAAATTCACTTTTCTTTTCATTTTATTCTTGCTTAAATATTATTGGCTGTTGCGTTATTTATGAATCCTATTTCATAACCCTCTTTTTCTTCCACACTAAATCTTTTTACTACATATTGATCATAGTCTATTTCCAAGTCATCAGGAAAATCGTTGTCTACTAAAATAATTTGGTGTGCTACTCCTTTCTTTATGAAATTACTGGAGAACTCATCCAAATACTTATAAATCCTTAAATATTTTTTCGGATCGTCAAGTCCTTCTTGCTTATTTTCTTTACTTTCGTCTACTTCGTCTGCATTTTTTTTAGTTTTCCCTAAGTATTTTCCAACTGTATCAATCATTATTAAACTCGGATAATTTGTTTCTCTAAACAAACTATTTTTTAATAAGCTTGTAATATAACCAAGGGATACTAATGTTCTTAACCCTCCAGATGTTAGTTCTGTATAATTACGATCTCTTACTATTGGTAAATGGGTTTTATCACTTAAACTTATACCAAAAGCTTTCTTAATAGGAATATACTCAAGAAATTCCTTTAAATATGTTCCTATTTCGTATAACGTTTCTTCTATTGACGGAGTCTGCTTTTTTAGATTTTCTAGTTTAGTCTGTAATTCACCAATCTGTTTTTTTAGTAATTCCTCTTTTTGTTTTATTTCGCTTAATTGAGCCCTTATCTTCAAAAAGTATTCAATTTTATCTATCTGTTCTTTGAAAGTGTATAACTCAGACACTATCATATCCCTTTGAGATATATATGGAGATATGTACTTTTCTGATGAAATGTCTAAAGTACTTTTTGCTTTAGATAACTTTTCTCTCTCATCTGATAACCTATTCTCAATAATTAGTATTTCATCTCTTAATTGTTCAATTAAATTACTTAAATCCTTAGATCTATTTCTAATACTATTAATTTCCTTCTTGAGAACGTCCTCATTATGTTCCACGAAATGCTTTTTAATTTCCACTGTTTCCAAAATAGAATTACATAGTGGACATTCAACTTTTTGGCTATGTTGTAGTGCTAAACTATTCTTTACTTTTAAAGATGTTTGTAATTTATTAATATCATTTTGGTATTCTTTTTTTAATCTAATATTTTGTTCTAATTGTGTTTCTTTATGCGACTTTTGTGATAGTCTATTATTTATTTTTTCTTCTAATTCCAATACTACTTCTCTTAGCTCTTCCATTTCCTGATTATCAGATTTCATTCTTTCCGTTAAGTTATTTTTCTCATTCTCAAGATACTTAATTTTTTCTTCTAAACTTTCTCTTTTATCACGTAAGGACTCTTCAGTTGATAACTTTGTTTCTAACAAGAAAGAGGAAATTACAGTATATTTATTTATTAATTCCTTTTTTTCTCTATTTTTTTCACCAATTTCATTTTGTAGTTCTGTAATTTGAGTATCTAGTACATTATGTATAAATTTAAAAGTTTCCTTATTTTTTACGACCAGTGATGGATTTTTTCTATCTAATATCTCTCTACTGCCGACATCATCTTGATCAAAATAGCAATACTTAAATATATCTCTAAAGCTAAGTCTTACCATCGGAGAATTATCCTTTGATGGAGATTGTTTAACTTTTATTATGGGAATGTTTAAACTGGATAACAAAAAGTCTGAAAAATAGCCAGCCGGTCCTTCCTTATCATAATCCGGAGAATATTCGAGGGGAAATACTCTATTCATATTTTCTATATTTGAAGAGAACACATCTATATTTTCCTTAGGGTCAAAAATATTTCTCTTGATTGTATAAACCTTATCATTTAATGAAACTTCCAACATTGCATATTTACCATGTTGTTCAATTTCATCATACATATAAATCTTTTTACTTCCTAAAAGATAATCAATTAAATTCAATATACTTGACTTACCTGTATCCGAATCACCATGTATGATATTTATGCCAACATCAAAGTTAACAGTATATGATTTTTCTCTCCCGACTAAGACTAACTTGTTTATTATGAGTTTTGGTGACTTTAATACCATAACTATATCCCCTTTACTAAAGGATTGATAATTTTCTTAAGTTCATTTGTACCTAGAGATCTTAAAACTAGCATGGTTTTACAAAGTTCTTTTATTCTAATAATATAATCTGTGTCCAATTCATTAAATATTGACTTACCGTTATCTGACAATGTATAAAACAGTTCTTCTTTATCCTCTACCACTTTTAACATATTATATGAAATCATTAATTTAATTAATTCTTTAGCTGATTGAATATCCACAAGAGACATTTTACTTGGAAACAATGTTGTAACCGACCCGTATTCTTCGTTAAGCAGCTTAAGTTTTATTCGATGTTTTACTTCTAGCACTTTTCTCAACAAAAAAGGGTTTTTAACCAAAAAATCAAATATTATTAATTTATCAATGTTTATTACTAATTTCCCTCTTTGTGTATAAGCTAATGTATCAATAATTATTAAAAATCTAGCCAGTCTTAGATTAATATCATTTTCAGGTATAATAAAAGGTATATTATCTTTCACTTATATCCCGCGCCTTTCTAAAATCATCAATGTTTTTTATTGATTGATTCTTAGCCCACCATATTTCTTTATCCAAGTTATTAGCAAGCTGCTGAAGCATGCCAGTCTTCTTGTTAGCGTCAATGAGAGGAATAGTTGATTTAAGAAATTCTTTATCTCTATCAATAATATTTTCAAAAATCTTAACTACCAACTCGTTACTGGACTTTATTTCACCTTCTATAAATTTCACAAAGTAAATACGATATAATCTTTCTATGTTGCTGTATAACTCATTTAAGTCGTCTAGATTATAGCCTTTACTAATAAGAGCTCTAATCATATATTCAGCATTAAAAAATGTTTGTTTTGAATCATCAATAAGAGACTTGTGAATATCAGCAATCAGGAGCTTTAATACAAAAATTTCGTCATCTAATTTACCATCATCAACAAAACTCTTAGGTTTAATATCCTCCGCATACTGTATTTCTTTTACAAATAAGTCCAAATCTCTTTTTATCCCTTGATAAACTATGCTATCTTTGGTTTCAGGTTTACATATATCAAAATGATCATAATTACATGCAACCTTTAATTTTTTCCCTACTTGAAATGAAATTGCATTTTTTTCCTCTACAATTTCGTCAAATTGCCCATAGTAATATATTGTTTTAGGCAAGCTTTTTTCTTGTTGAATCCACTCATCATTTACTTTATCTAAAAATTCACTAAGTGGTTTCAAATCAATCACTTGAGGGTTTTTCTTTGCTAGTTTCCCCCCAATGTTTGCCCAGTTAGAACCTTTATGTGGCACAGCCAATGAAAGGAATAATTTTACTTTAGTTTTCTCGTTTTCATTTATATCATCAAGTATAAATGCTTTTGAAATTAATCCTCCCATACTATGAGCAATTAGAATTATATTTTCATAGTCAGGACAATATATATCAATTGATGATTTTAAATGTTCACTTAAATTTTTTATACCGACATTCTTCTTTGCTTTAGACGAACTTCCAAAGAGCGTTCGAACTATTCCATTTGAAAATCTAGCTTTTTTAAAATCTAGCAGTTTAGTAAAATAGTTAAAATATCCTATATCAAAATTTTTATTAATGAAGTCTTCCTCTAATAACATCTCAGGTAAAGCCTGTTTCATAGAATTAGTCCATGTTTTAGAATCGCTAGTAAATCCATGTATAAAAACTAGTAAATTTTTCTTATTATCTTTTTTAATAAACTCAATTGGCGGTTTCAATTATTGTTCCCCCTAAAACGTTCTTTACAATACATATTTTAACATTAGAAAGATATACATTCCATTTCGCGACAAAAATTACAATTTATATATTTTTATTTACCAATTTAGAATACACTAAATACATAAATTAAAGAGCTAATAATGCGGAGGAATGTATGATTAAAGTCACTTATCGTTTGCATGTTGAAGGACCTAATGAAGAAGATATTACCTTGAAGTTGAAAAGAGATGCAAAACGTACACTATTAGAAGGTAGATTTTCAGTTGGAGAATGTATATGTTATGGATACAATTGGAAGGAGGAGACTGTTGAAATTTATATGGATGTGTTTTTGCCTCTAACTGTCCCTAATGAACATATAACTATTGAAGCCGGTAAAAAAGCTTGGGATGCAATAATTCTATTAAATTTCTTATATGGTTTTAAAGTGTTAAATGATTATCCTTATCCTATTGACATAAAAACTAACCAATTTCCTCCTGAAATCCTTATTGAATCTAAGAATAAAAATATAAATCAAATTCATAGATTCTTAGGGGGTATCTATAAACATCATAAAATTAAACATGGAAAAAATGAGCAAAATTTAGAAAAAATTTATTTAACAAGTATTAATTTTTATGTAAAACATCTTGATGCTTTGCAAGCAGAACTATATGAGGATGCTTTATTAAATTTATATAAAGTTTTCGAATTAATCGCCCGAGATTATTATAAATTCAATAAAAAATTAGAAATGAATGTAAAGTCAACATTTCAGACCTCTTTCATCAATTTTTTAGAAGGTGCATATAAAGAAAAGTATGACAAGAACAAACATTTACAACTGCTTACTAAAATTGAAAATTTCGTTTTTTATGAGACTTTAAAGGACTCACGAAAAATTGTTATGTTAGCGAATGAACTAAACATAAAGAAAAGTGAAATAGAAACATTACAGCGATTTTGTAAGACTAGAAATAGTATTGCCCATGGGAATACCGAAGAGAATGATTTAATTTTTGATTTGGTTTCTGAAGGTTCTTTTATTGCTAGAAAAATACTTGCTAAATTAGTGTTAAATGACAGCTTTTCAAACACTTATCCTGATTTAACCATAAGTCACTATGCTTTCTCATAAAGATAAGATAAACCTAGCTCGTCAGCTAGAGCTAGGTTTTATAAATTACTAACCTAATAACTATTCCCCTAATATTTCCCTTAATCTAAATTAAGAATAAGTTTCCTTTATGTTGGATTCTGTTTAATCTTTTGAAGTAAACCCGTAGAAATAGGAACCTCTATTATTTTGTTTACCATCACTTGTGATACGGTTCGCAGAAAAGTTGGATGGGCTAAACATATAGGATTGATTATTCTCAAGTTGTCCTATCCTGTATAATAATTTTCCTAATCACTATCAATGTATGGAGGTTTATAAGTACTTATAAACAAATTCGAAAAAGAGAATTGGCTAAACACATTAAAACGTGACGAAAGCCACCATCCAACTTAAAATATTCAAATCACTATTCCACAAGAGTAAATTATTGGTAAACAGATATAATAAATGGTAGTATTACACAAATAATAAGTGGGGTAGGTTTGAATTATGAACAAGAATTTTGACAGACTTTTGGATGAAAAAATACCGCTTTTAATCCCTGTTGAGATTATGGAGGATTATAACGAAGTTACAAATGAGAATCTAAGAGCAAAGACTAGAGCTACTAGTCTTAGAAGATGTTTGGAAGGTTCAATACAACTATTCTATAGAGAAAAAATGATTAATTTAGGATGCGTTACTAAAAAAGAATGGGATAAAAAACGTTTAGTTGAACACATTGAATTAATTGGTGAACACATCGATAAAAACATTGCATTTAAGTTTAACAAAGTTAGGTTAATAGGAAATGCTGGTGGGCATTTTCATTCTACTGTTGAGCATTCGCAAATTAACAACTTAATTACAATAATAAATGAAATAATAGAAGATTTGTTAGTTAAGTATTTTGAAGAATATAAATTTGGTAGTCAAAATAGCGTTCTGACAATTTTAAGTAGCTTACCTCCCATTCATAGGGTTAAGATTTTAGAAAAAGTGCGAGACAATGATAAGAGTAATATTATTTTAATAGAAAAATTGTCCATGGCTTACTTAAAGAATGGTAATTTTGAAAAGAGTATTCTTTTTTTAACAAAAGTTTTAGATGAAAAAATAATAACAAAATATCAGTATTCAATCTTAGTTGAAAAAATAGAACTACTGCATAAATCACTTGATAAATTTGACATCTCAAAAAATATACTTGATACTGCTAGAATATTTAAACAGCTTAGTAGAGTTGGTGTCGCAGCAGAATATGAAGAATTTATGCATATTTTTTCAGTATTAGTAAATGGATATAGTGCAGAAGGAGCCAATTAAAAAGTTATTTATAATATATGCGGTAAATCTTTCCCAAATATGAATATATAAAGCCCCTGTTGCTGAATGATAAAGAGATTTTACAGGCGCTACAATATTTTAGGACCGATAGAATTTTCCATCTGTCCTAAATATTATAGCGCCCTTTTATTGACTCTATCCCCAAACGCATGTTTTGTCATTGCTTCACATTCGATTAACCTGTTAAATTTGAATCAATTCTAGCTTTTTCTTTGTCCCTACTCCTTAATTCTTCTAATCGAAGTACACTAACTTTTAACTCTATTTTTTTGTTTACCATCACTTGTGATACGGTTCACCTTAACAAATGCTAATCTACTCAATAATAAAAGAAGCCTATTAGGCTCCCTCTACATTTAGAACTATTTTGGATACTGCCTCACAATGCGCCGTATGCGTAATCATGACGCAAATAATTGTTTTATGAAAAGAGATGTTCCCCCTCTTTATAGGAGGGGTTAAGACTTAACTAAGTTCTTTTACAAAAAATGCTTTTAAGCCGTCCATAAAATCATTCTCGATATATATCGCCATACATTACATCTCCGGGAATCCATTTATTATGTAGTACACGTCCACCTCGAACTTCCTTTTTTCTTCTAGAGGTAAACTTCCACTTGTTAATCTCATCTATTTCCCTTGTTAAGTTATAAACTAGAATACTATTTAGTTTAGCCATGTGGTAAGCAAATTTATTATAAATAACATTTGCCTT
The DNA here is from genome assembly GCF_001866725.1 of Bacillus sp. MUM 13. Lineage (NCBI taxonomy): Bacteria > Bacillati > Bacillota > Bacilli > Caryophanales > Bacillaceae > Bacillus > Bacillus sp. MUM 13. The sequence continues at coordinate 57,005 of NZ_MLYQ01000065.1, read as the reverse complement.
AAAATACTCATGATAGACCTCACCAAAAATCCCATTCTGGGCAAACAATACTTTATTAAATAAAGTTATGCAAGCTTCAAAGTCATCTATATAATCCTTATTATTAACACTATCTAAATTGACCTCTTCAAAATTTAGCTTAGTCTTTTCGGTTACCCGTTTATGCAAAGTTAATATTCTTTTCTCAACAATATCCTTATTAAATATATTTGCACGAGTTAAGCCTTGTAATACCTCTTTATCTTCACCTATTACTTTTTTAATTTTTCTGAAGCTAAGTCCTGAGAAACGTTCAATATCATAAACGTAATATTTTAGCACCTCTAAATCTTCTTTGACTATAAGATTGTATACCTCCAATGCCTCTATAAGCTTAAATTGTATTTCTATAAATATATCTTTTAGTTTTTGATTGATTGGCAATTCTCCATCCACAAAAACACTGGTCAAAAGTTCTTTATTTTGCTCAAGATATCTAATCAATTTAGCTTCATGAGTGTTTTTAATTGTTTCTTCTTTTAATGAACCACTGACAATAATATATGGCTTTTTTTTATCACGCTTACCAGCTATAAGTTCACCTAACACTTCATGATAATAATTTATACAAAGCTTACCATATTCACTTTTGTCATCAAAATACGGAATTTCAAGATACAAATTCGATAGTCTAGTATTTTCTTTTATAAGATTCATAAATGCTTTTTGTTTCTCATATTGATACTCCACAATAAAAAAGCTTAGTGCTACTATCGTACTTGCAAATATTCCTGAAAAAATCATAACTAAATATGATCTCATTGTTTCAACATTTATTTCCGTGTGTATATGCAAAAGCTTCTCAATTGTATTTCCAATGATATATAATATTTCCCCATCTACAAATTGAAGGAACGTAAATACAATAAGTGCAATAATAGCTATTTCAAACGCTCTATTAATATTAATTCTTTTTGTTCTCATATCTACTATCCTCATTTTTTTCGAAATTGGTAAGTGTTCTACACTATGATTTTTAAAAATATAGTAACCTTTACTTATTAAATTTTGATTCTTTAATTCTTTACATAATATCTAGAGTTTCTTTTTTCTAATGTAAACTTTGGCATTTGATTTCTATGTTTTCTACGATAGAAGCATAGTAAGGTTTCTTAGAAAACCGCTTATAATCACCAATTACATAGAACTCATTTTTAGCACGGGTAACAGCTACATTTATTAGATTAGGCTTTGAACATGACCAGTTTGCTGCTCCATCACCTTTTTCGTCTGTACCAGTTACTAAATAAACAATTTCCGCTTCTTTTCCTTGAAATGTATGGACAGTACCTACAGAATTCTTCAACCAATCATTTAATATGTAGAAACTTGCATGTTATTTAATCTCTCTTTTAATATTCCTTTAATGCCATCCTTAACTGCTGTAAACGGAGAAATTATATATACATTGGGAGGACCAGAGTTTTTCTTCCATAATTCAATAATATGGTCTGCAACCAATTCTCCTTGTTCTTCCACGAATTGACGGTTTTTAGCCGATCCCTTACAGTTAAACCAGATACTCTTGCCTTGCCCCTTTTTACCCAATACCATTTTGTTATCATAAGCTATTTCGTTCGCAATAGTAAACATTGGATTTAAGCATCTTCTATGAACCCATAAAGGTATGCCAATCCATTGACCATAACTGTTGGACATTCCATATGGATTAGCTGTATCTGCCATGGTTTGAACTGAGGTTCCCATTCCAATATATTTATCACTTACGTTGAAGTACTTCTTAATATCTCCTAAAATTGTTTGATCTATTGTTATAACTGGCTCAATTTGAATTGGGTCACCTACTACTATCACATTTTTAGACCTCCATAATGCACCCGCCGATTGTTGTGGACTAGCTTGTCCTGCCTCATCTATAAATAAATAATTAATAAAGTCCTTTTCTATACCTTGATACATAGAGCTAAAACTTGCAAAAGTTGTACTTACTAAAGGAGTAATTAAATGAACAGTTTGCCACATATTCTTTAAGTAATCTCTATGATCCTTATAGTTAAGATCTAGATTGGAACGATTAATTAGTAAACGTAAAGTTGATTTAATGGCTTCAAAATTAAAGACTAATACCATTTTATGGATTTTAATGGCCTTTAAAAACAATAATCCTCTTTCGAAATTTAGTTCATCTGTAAGCCAAATGGTATTTAATTGCCGAAATTCGTATGCCTGTTGCGTGTTTGACCAATATTCTCCATCAGGTAGTACCAGCCCCTTCAATTTAAAATCTTTTAGCTGTTTTGTAAAAGTAGATTCCCTTTCTTTGAATTCCTTGATCATCTTTTTAGATTTTTCAACCTTTTTCCTTTTTAAATGAACCTTACTTCCTTCTTCTTTCAAACGAGCAATAATATTATTGAGTTCATTTTCCAATTCTATTTTTTTTGTATTTTTCTTACCTAAGACCTTTTGAAAGAGAGAAAGTTTTGGTAGGGATTGAATTTGCTGTTCTGTGAGTTGCTTTTGCTGTTCTAAATGGGTCTTCTCATTCTCTGAATACATTAGTTCTTGAATAAGTTTAGGTAATTGTTGTTCTAACATTTTCAACTGGACAATAGAAGATTTTATACTCTTAAATTCGTTATGAAATTTCTGGAGACTCTCCTTTTTTTTCTTTATAGAATTAAGAGTATCTTCAAATTCTTTTACAGCATTCTCCCAATCCTTAATGCTTACTTGTTTACTATCCTGTTCAAGTTGTTGAAGAAAAGAATATTCTTCCTTATTACTTCCATACAAACTCCAACCAAATGTTGATATATTATCTGATTTACCAAGAGCTCCTGAAAATAATCCCCATGTCTCATCATTATTACCTAATAGATTCTTTGCCGCAGTTGGATACATTGACAAATTCTTCGCCTCTTTAGCATATGACTCTTCATAATTATTAAATTTACTTTCACCCGGAGGACGTATAACTTCACCTAGTTTAGGAAGATCCTTCGAGATATTTTCAACTGCTCCATTGTTACTTGAAGCAACTACCATAGAGTACTCCTTAATTTTTGAATCCAATAAATAGATGGGATAAAAGAAGCCACTTAAATTAATAGTTTTTACTTTTGTAAAAGCTTGGGTGGGGGTATCCAATTGCACGATTTTTTCAGCTCTTTGAACTACAATATTAGCAAAGATATCTTTTAATAAAGTAGTTTTTCCTGTTCCAGGCGGTCCATTAACAGAACTAATTTTTTGATTACTATTTATAATTTGATTTACAGCAACTTGCTGCATTAAAGACAGTCTATGCTCTACCGGAGATGGCCACCGACCATCCGGTAAATTAATAGGCTGTAAAACGTCTTCGATATATCCCTGATTTTCATTTATATCTAAGCGTTCTTCAATAGCTACTCCTTCAACAAACTGACTGAGTGCTTCGTTTTTTCCTTTTTTTAAAATTAGTTCTAAGTCATTTAAATAGAAGCTATTAAAATTCTTTGTTGTAGAAGTTTGATCTACCCTCATCACTTCAATCTCTAAATAATTTAATGAACAATCATCTAATCTATGAAAAAATTGTTGGTAAACTTGTTGAATTAAGATTAAGGATTCCTCTGTCACTCCATTAATAAAAACGGTTTGTGTTTGTTCTTCAAACAATTTCAATTTACTCCGAAAAGGATTTAATAGTTCCTCATATTTCACCTCTGAAGTTTCTGCCAAAAATTTTATTACATACATCAAAAAAGGAACAAATATTGAATCCTTTATATAGTTGCCTTTATCATCAACCAAAAAAGAAAAACCAAATAAAGTTTTATTTTCTTTATTAATAATCTCATCCTTATTTTTAAAAATATTACGTATAAAGCTGACAAATTTATGATGGTCAAAACAAGCTAAGTAATAGCGGAATTGCACTTGATGTTTTTTACTTTCCTTTACTATTACGTTCTCCCACGGTTTTTCATTAAGAGCTATCAAGCGTGTTCGGTTTCGATTTTTATTGTCTATAAAATAACTTTTTTCCAAAACTTCTCCCTTACCAGGAACTTCACTTGGGACTAATGCTTCGACTAAGTGCCAAGCCTTTAAAACCCTCTGTGTTTTTGTAACTTCCATCTCTTCACTCCTACAGTCATAACATCTCGAAAACATATTAAAGATAAATGATATCATAATCAAAATTTGGAAATATAGGTTATATAATAAAAATTCAAATAAATATATTTTGCATATATAAGTAATGAGTCTTTTTGAATAATTTATACAAATTAAAAGACAAACCTTTTTCAGACTTGCCTTAACTTTATCCTTTTTTAGATTCTCTTATTTATTTTATAAATCTCTAATTTAAGTTCCTTTTTTGAATTTACCATCACTTGTGGTACGGTTCACCGTGATGAATCTATATGAGGTCACCCACTTAGTTTTTTTCTACCAAATTAGATTCATCTTTGAATACTGCTAATTCGTCCGAACCCGAACCGATAATAGGTTTGAGTATATCATTATTTCATATAATTGCCTTTTAGGGATAAAAGACCACTTCTACTTGAGGAAGTGGTCTATATAAAATTATAATCACCAATATGTGTAATACCTTCTTTTTTTAAACAGTCAAATAAAAAATCGCCAAGAGTGGCGTTTTGATTAAAGGTTGTTAAAGATACCACCCTATTTCCTTTGTGTATACACTCATTGGAATAGCTCTAGGCGGGATTCTGCTGTTCTACGGAATCAGGCACAGCACCTTTGAATTACGCAGCGGCATCATCTATTACAGACTTCCATATGGGTAGAATCTCTTGTATTCCTTCTATTCCTAAGCCGTTTTATATTCCGTTTTCTTATCCTTATACAAATAATGGGACAGCAGAAGAACAGCTTAAACAGCTCTCAGTACTCCCAGCATTTCATGAAAAATCCATTAACAATCGCCCTTTTTTCATTCTGGTTGTTTATTACATTGGCTTTTATCTGTTTATTTATAAAAAAGGGAAAATCAAGAACCAGGAAAATAAAACCACTCTGATCAGCAAGCAAAAATAAAGACAGGAATTTGAGCACATAAACAGCTCAGCTTTCTGTCTTTTCTTGGTTTTTCTACTTTATAATGTGAACCATTTTTCCGTGATGCTTGTAAAGCATCTTCTTTGTGTTGTATTACATCGTACAAAACATTTTATAACCATTCAATAATCACCAATATAAGTCTTCTTGCATATTCTATATCAGTTACGGGTTTCTTTCTTGGACAAGTAATATTTTTGAATACAGAGGTGATTTTATGTCTTGCAGAAAATGCGGACACAGTGATTGCTGTTGTCCGAATAGGGTTCCGTTTCCGGTCCCTGTTCCTGTCCCTGGACCTGCTGGACCACAAGGGGCAGCAGGTGCAAATGGAACGGCGGCCTCTACTGACTACGCATTAATTTATCAATCGACTGCTCAGTCTGTTGATCCCCAAACCGATGTTACGTTTGATACAAACGGGGTAATTTTCGGTTCCATTGCCCATACCGTGGGTGACTCCATCATTACCATTAATACGCCAGGCAACTATAAAGTTATTTTTTCAGTAACAGCACAGGAGGAAAACCAGTTTGCACTATTCCTAAATGGCACACTCGTAGCGGGAACCATTTATGGATCAAATAATGTTAGTCAGCAAAATACAGGAGTGGCCATCATTACCATTGCAGGCACTTCCACACTTACCTTACGAAACTATATTTCAACAACGCCTGTATTACTAGAAACACTTGCGGGCGGGACGGCAAACAACGTCACAGCCTCAATTCTCATCCAGAAGTTATAAAGAAGGAGGTCTTATCTTGGAGACTAGATGTTCAAAATGTAAGCTGCACAGCTGTTCGTGTTTCATAGAACAGTCATGCTTTTATAGATCAAGTTCTTTCATTCCGACGGCTATCCCAGGTCCACCGGGTCCTCCTGGGCCTCCGGGACCTCCAGGATTTTCATCGGATCATGCGTTTATTTACAATTTAAGTGCCCAAGCCTTAATGCCGGAAAACGATATCTTGTATGATAGCAATGGAACAACCATTGGCGCCATCACCCATACACCGGGTACAGCAGGGATCCTGATTAACGATCCGGGTGATTACTATATTTCTTTTTCTGTAACAGGAAACATCACTAATCAATTTGCCTTATTTAACGGAGGAGTGCTCGTTCCCGGAACAATCTATGGTTCTGATGATGCCGGCCAGCAAAACACGGGACAAACCATCCTAACCGTCGATACAGTACCAGCTACTTTAACTGTCCGATACCATACGAATATCGTTCCGCTGACGGTTACGTTGCAAACGGAGGCGGGTGGGTCTCAAGCAAACGATACTGCTTCTGTTTTTATCCAAAAGCTTGGTGCCCAGACTACTGTAACGGTGGCATCCAGTGCAGATCTGCTGGCTGCGCTAAATAACAATACCTTCAGCCGGATCGTTTTAACTCCGGGCATCGCTTATAATATCAGTACCAGTCCGGCCGTAATTCGGACGAGCGCTGTCCGGCTGATTTCTACGGCAAATACTTCCGTAACTTTCAACATCGATCAGGCATTCAATTTTATTACAATTGGTGCAAACGTGACGCCTATTGTAAATCGCATAACAAATATTACGTTAGGTGTTACCTATGCCACCATTCAGGCAGCCATCAATGCTGCTGCGAATGGAAATGTAATTGAACTGTCTCCAGGTACGTATAATGTAACTGTAGGTATTAATACACCTGATGATCAATTGCTAATTAACAAATCAATTACCTTAAGAGGAATTTCTTCTGCATTAACAAATGTAGTGTTTGTATCCAATGGAAATTCGCTGGATCTTCCGTATATGGTTATCGCGGCAGATAATGTGATTGTGGAGAACATTAATTTTACCGGACCGACTCCGGCTATAGTTGGAGCCGGTGATATGAACAGTATCTTTACTATCCCCGCCTCATTTGGCCCGCCGCCAAGTATTTTTACGAATATTAAAATGCGTTACAACATTTTTAATGGCGGGCAGTATACAGGCTTTATTGCTGCTGACAGAATGCAGTTTATTGGCAATACAATTTTCCATAATTTCCTGCATAATTGTCTCGTACTAACATTTAACATAACATCTACTTTAATTTACGGAAATATTTTTAATGGAAGCACAGACAGCAAAGGCGCCATCTTAATAGAGAATTCGTTTGGCGGGGAATTTGCGCAAGGTCTAATGAATATCTCAAATAACTCAGTATTCAGCTTCTTTCAGTTCATTGTTTGGGATACGGTAGCAGTAAATGTAAGCCTTGAAGTTACCGAAAACTATGTCAATCATACCGGCAACTCCTATTCTCCCGGCATTACGGCTGCAACCTTTTCGTTTTATATTACTGGAGGGTGGGACTTCTCAGGTTTTACCGAGATTTTGTTTCAAGAAAATATTTTCGTTAAATCAGATTTACCTAATGGTCTAGCTGTGTATCTGGACTATGGCGGAGGAGGAACGAACCTTCCGGCTGCAGGGCAAATAAAGATACTTGATAACTTCTTTAGTTACCTCCAGCCTTGGGGGGGCCCTGGGGATACACTGCTTCCCGCTGTTCCTCCACAGCCGGTATTGCCAATCGGCTATACAACTGGCCCGCCAGTTACAGTAACGATGTTTGTTATTCAAGGAAACCAGCTCTTCTAAAGAAGAAGACCATCCGCTATGTGCGAAATGGTCATTTTTTGTATGAAAAATTATTATACAAGGTGGACATTTAACGATTTGCTCAGATATAAGAGGATATGGCGAGGCTTATTAGACTTATTACCAACAGGATAATTACAACTAAAACTCTTTAACCAGATTTTTAAGTAAATTTTGTTTTGTCACAATTTTATTTCAAGGAAGGTATTAATTTATTCTATCGAGATAAATCATAAAATATATATTTTTAGTTTCCCTATTATAAGCAACTTTTCTCGTAAACATCAATTTTCCTGTTTTTAACTTTGTATTCTATTTTTTTGAATCCTGAATGGGAAAGATCGACCAAAGTAAAAAAATGTTGCTATCACTTAAGCAATTAGTGAATTTTTGCATTTAAAAAGAATCTGTCGCTGACTGATCCGGTCATGTCCCAATAAAGTTCTTCTGCGGCCAGCAAGTTTGAAGTTTCCATCATGCAGCATTTCAATTACAGATACTGGTATCCCCTTTTTTTCACTTAACCGCTTAAAGTCATTGTACAAATATCGAATTTGCAGACTGAGAAGCTTCAGATTGGTAAAATTCCCCGCTGACCGTTTTAATCGTAACCGCCCACATCCGATATTGAAAATTTCCTATTACCCTTTTTTCATTTTGAAAACTAACATTCTAGAAGACATTCCTGCACAGCAACCAATTTCCAGCATTGTTAAAGCAACAACACTAGCAATTTTTTTCTTGTTTCAGCTAGACTGCATTACTAATAAACAGTTTGCGACCTCCGCTGATGGGTTAATACAGCCAACACATTTTTCAAGTTAAAGACTGAAAGCCGCTTATCGAATAAGCGGCTTTTCGGAAATTCCAATATAACAGCAAGTATTAATCATTATTACTTTCAGTAAATTCTTTTAAAGCTGATAATTTATTGTCCCAGTATTCCTCAAAATAATGAAGCCAATTTTTCAGCTCTTTCAAAGGCTGCGGTTCGAGGCTGTACACAGTTTCTCGCCCTGCTATTTCGCTTGTTGCAAGGCCTGCTTGGCAAAGAACCTTCAAATGTTTGTTAACTGCAGTACGGCTAACAGGGAAGCAGGACGTTATAGCTGCGATGGACATTTCCTTTTCAGCAAGCATAATTAAAATACTGCGTCTTGTGGGATCTGCAATTGCATGGAACACATCATGCTTTACCGTTGATTGTGTCAACTTATGCCTCTATTTGTGCTGGAAGTTTCTCGGAAATAATCTTATCCCACCCATTGTCCATTATGGCGCGCACCACTGCATGCGGCTGGCCAAATTCTGTTGTTCCTTCTTCATCCCACCCTGAGTGAGTTAATGTGAACAATGTTTTTTCATCTTCAAGCTCTTTCAATTCGAATGTAAGGTGCCAATCCTTGCCCCATTTAATTCCTACACGGTACGGTGGCTCCAGTTCTGTTACAGTGCAGGGTGAATCTCCAAATTGTCCTGTTTGAAGAACAAAGCTTTGTCCTATTACAGGCTCGAAAGTATTGGGCATCCACCACGAGGCAATACCCTCAGAAGTTGCAGCAGTCCTCCAGACTGTTTCAATTGGTGCATTCAGCACTATAGTTTTTCGAATCTCAGGCATCTTTTTCATGATTTAACATTACCTCCATTTTTAGCGCATATAAATCTGCTGAATTAAATATAACACCTTTTGGTTTCATTTTAAACCTTATTGTTGATTTTATTGGCATAAGCCTTGGAAGTTTTCTAATATCAGGAATAGTTTAATTTTAATCCCAATCTTCACAAACCTATTCAAGGTGTTATTTGGACTATCATCAGTAAATATTCTTTTATTACCCTCAATAACTCTAGCATGCATTAGAGAAAAAAAGGCCCCGGATAGTTTTGGTGTTTTAATGAGTGGGTTAAGCAATCCACATTGATTACTTTTAGGTAGTTGGTTTTCAGGTTATAAATCCTTACGTAGTTAAAATTGCGCTGATGGAACTGGGTCACTTTTATTAAAAGAATTTAGGAATGAAGTTTTCTAATGATGCTTCCCTTGTAATCTGAGGTAGCTAGAGATAATGCGGGGATGATGAAATCAGGATCGAACAGGATAGAAAGTACAATCAAAACAATGTTGTATAAGTTTAGAGACCAAGGCTCCTTAAATGTGCCTTGTTTTTTTGTTTAGGTCATGACTATATCCCTAGTCAATATTCTCTCGATTTCAACAAAATAGGCATTTTATTCAAATTTGTGGTTTAAAATTAAATAAACAGGGAATGAAAAACCGATATCCTTCTCGTTCAATCCACCCAGGCCATAAAAATGTGGCTATTTCTCACTATTTTTCTAGCATTCTTACTTTAGTAAAATTTAGTTGGAAATATTTATGTTCGATTTTCACAGGAGGTTTGACCATGGAGCGCAATGAGGCACGAATGAACAGCCTTAACAGTGCCATAAGCCAGCTGGATTGAATGTTTCCAATGGCTTCTGCTGATTTCAAAAATTTAATTTTTCAGTAGTAACGGTTGATTTTAAAAACTAAATTAAGGATGTTTTATAAAAGAATATAGGCTACGGCAGTGCCATCATTATCTTACCTATAATCGCCTCCATGCTGCTTGGCGCACATGTCACTATGCCAAGTGGTTATGATTGGGTGGTCTTGTTCGTAAATTCCAATCCCAAACCCAATCCTCTATTTATATTAGATTAACGTATTCGAGGATAAAGATACTGTCGGTTCTTACTTATTTAGAGGATTGGCCGTGGCATTTTCAGGGTTAAACTATTACGCTCAGGATATTTTTACAGGGTTCCTTTTTTGATAAGCCGCGCTTAGCATTGCCTTTTTAATTTGGCACATGTTTTTATTGGCCATGATTTTTTAGCTCACAATTAACCACCTGATGAATAGGAGGATAGCTCTTGGACGCATAAAACTAATAACCCCAGATATATCCAAAATTAATCTTTCTCCTTACATACAAAAGGCCATATCGCCATTATTGGCTGCTTATTAATCAATGCTGGCAATGGGATGATTATGTCTGGGTGATGGTTGTGATGCTTGTTCTCGGCTTTGAAACCGTTCTTTTATTGCTGGTGTTCATCACGAAAATCAAACCCAAAAAAATATTAGATATGTCGCAGGAGGTTCAGCCATGTCTTTTTTTCAAAAATTATTCAGCAAAAAGAAAATGGAAAATCAGGAGCTGCTGGAGAAACTTTTGACTACCAGCAAAGATTTCAAAATAAACGATATTATTTTAAGAGAGATTATTCCATTCTTCAAGGAGAAGGCAGCAGCGCTTGGACCGCGGGAATTTCACCCTTGGATAGAAGAATGGTATTTCTCTCAGGAATGCCTTCAATTTGTGTATACCCATTTCAGTATAGAAGACCTTGATCAATTATCGCTGCAACGGGATAAAGCGTATGATTTTTACATAAATGATGTAATCGGCGAAACGTTGATCGAGGAGGAAAAATATCCGGTAGAGGTGGATGAGTTTAATCCAGACGTTAAAGCAGCTTATTTTGTGACAGCGCTTAGGATAAGGGATATTGTTGGGAATTCTCTTCCTTATTAACTAGTAAGCCTCTTCCAAATAAGGCCTATGAAAAAAACAGCGGTTATGCCATTACTTATATCGATCCTTTTGTCAAAAAAGCTGAAACCCGGTAAAAAGCATTAATGAATTAAATGTTGAAATTATTAAGTAGAGAAAGAGGAAAAAAGCTTATGTCGTTTTTCAAGAAATTATTCAGCAATCAATAATGGAGAATGAAGAGTTAATGAAGGAATTTATTCTTAACGCTAAGGCGCTTCGAATAAACAAGATCATCTTAAATTTCTTGAGATAAAGATTTTTTACAGATTCCTTGTAGCGATTAGGAGAAATCGGGTACTGTCCCTTTTAGGAGGTCATGAAATAGTTACATATTGTTGTCCCTTCTTCAAGGCAAAATCGTCTATGCACACAAAAAAAACCAAAAAGGAACTTATTGTTCTTTTTGGTCTGATTATAATTCTTAAAAAATCTTCTTCCTGTCTCTTTCTTCTTTTAAAATTTCTACCGCTTCCCGGAAACGCTGGGAATGTACGACTTCCCTTTCGCGCAAGAACCTTAAACTGTCATTTAAATCACTATCGTCTGAAATGTCAATTAGCCATTGATATGTAGCTCTTGCTTTTTCTTCTGCAGCTATATCTTCATAAAGATCGGCAATCGGATCGCCCTTAGCCTGAATATAGGCAGCAGTGAAAGGGACACCTGCAGCGTTATTGTAAAATAAGGCACTGTCATGACTCACATAATGTTCAGCAAGCCCTGCTTCTTTTAACTGCTGTGGTGTAGCATCTTTTGTTAATTTGTATATCATGGTAGCGATCATTTCCAAATGCGCGAACTCTTCCGTGCCTATATCATTCAGGAGCCCTACAACTTTATCCGGAATGGTGTAACGCTGATTTAAATAGCGGAGTGCTGCTGCCAGTTCTCCGTCTGCTCCACCGTACTGTTCCATCAAATACTTTGCAAGTGTGGGATTGCATGTGCTTACTTTTACCGGATACTGAAGTTTCTTTTCATAAAACCACATAAATCCTTCCCCTTTGCCGTCTTAAATTTGCCATGGCCATGGAGTTCTTCCCCAGCCCCATTTAGCATCTGTTAAGCTATTTCCATATTGCTGAAGAGGCCCATATTTCGCCTCAAAATTTGTCTTAAGCTGCTGGGAATATTGCGCGTATTCATTATACTGCTGCATTGCCTGCTCATCTCTCGGATGTGTGTCCAAATATAGAGTTAATTCCACTAGCACAAAATCCGCTGCCTGTATTTCTTGCAGCTCCTGATAATATTCTGGAGGCAATTGTTTCATAGCCCCATACCTTCTTTCGCTTTATAGGGATTTTCATAATAATCCCAAAGAGCAGGCCACAAGGTGCCCTTCATCAGCGCTTCATTAGCAGGATATTGCTGCAAATTCGGGGGCTGAAACCCCAGATACAGATTTGGGGGAGTTGAATAATATTTTACTCCCAAGGGCCTGCAGGGATCGAATAATCCATGAAAAGGCCGGTATCCCTTTAATGGAGTGAATGAATAATTAGCTGTATTGTCCACTCATAACACCTCTTTTATTGGCTATCTAACAACAGCATATTCATCCTTTTGGGAAAAATGCCAAAAGTGAAGAATGTTTATGTTCAAAGGTACACAATTGCGATTGCCCCCCTTAAAAACTGCATTCTTCAAGTTATTCTGCAGGAATTTTTTGAGTACTGGCAGAATTAATGATATGGGATAAATTCAACAGGAGCTGAAAGGAGATTTTTATATGCATTCAACCTGCAGAGATCGAGAAGATATTAAAGATTTCATTACAGAGAACAGGCAGCTTTTTGAGAAGAAACTATTATCTGAAGCAGTAAACGTGGCAGAAAAAATAAATGATATTTTAAGGACCGGCAATATCGATCTTTTAAAAAATGCTGAAAGACTAGTGATTTATATAGTAGAAAGCAATAAATTGGAACTGACCGACTTTGCCCGGAAGGAAGGAATAGCGTGGGCACAGCATTCTCTTACACTGTCCTTTAAACTCGAATGGGTCCAGGCAATCAGAAGAACGCTGTGGGAATTTCTGCATCAATTTGAACAGAAAAGAATTAAGCCGAGTGAGCGTGAAAATTTCTTTTCATTGGAAAAGAGAATTAATGACAGCATTGATCAATTTCTCAATAATTTTTTTATTAGCTACTCTGATTACAAAGATGAATTAATTAACAAGCAAAGAAAGAATGTTGAACATCTTTCGGTCCCAATCATTCCGATCAGCGAACAAGTGGCTATCCTTCCGCTGATTGGCTCTATTGATTCATATCGCATGGCAACAATAGAAGAAAAGGTATTGAATGATATAGCGAGATTCAAAATTCAGTCTCTAATTATGGATTTATCCGGGATAACCGATATGGATGTCGAGGTTATTGACAAATTTCAAAAAGTTCTCGATGGCATCGATATGATGGGATGTACTGCAGTAATAACCGGATTGCGGGCTGAACTTGTCAGAAAAATGATCCATCTCGGCATTTCCTTTGACCGGAAAGCAATTACAAAAGGCACGCTGCAGCAGACAGTCCAGGATTTTATAAACCTTGTTTAGCACATGCGCCAGAAGCAAAAAAAAGGCCACGGGCAATCGCTGTGGCCTTCCTTACTAACTTCATCTGTGTAAAATGATTATCATCTTCGTGTGAATGCGCTAGCCCCATAAGCACTGCCTGCCGAAGCCTTGCATTTACTTTTATTTCAGTACAAGCTTTACATTCGATGATCCATATTGATCTTTAAGCTCATAATATTTATCACTTACAATTGTAAAATCCATACAATTTCCGCTGATAATAACTTGTCCATTTTCCTTGTCAACAACATCATAGGTAATTTTACTTTTCCCAAAAGTTTTATCATCTACTTTTAAAAGTATCATTCCTGTTCACCCCGTCATATGAATAGAAGCAGGAGACATGATGAGTTTTCTAATTCCTATAATAATACAAAATATTCAGAAAGTATAGAAAAATTTGACATAATTAGGAATAAAGCTTTTTTTTACTATTTTATCTGATAAAATAAGTTAATCCACCATTAGATAAACTTATTTCCCTTCCTTGTTTTCATCATAGAAATCAATATTAAACAAATTGTACGAGTCATCTGGTTCTATTTCCTCAACTGGCAGTGGAGCTTCATCAGAATTGTGCCCTTTACGGCGCCGATTTACATCCTGGAACTCCCCTTCAAGAAATTCTGCCTGCCCATGCGAAAATATAATTTTGACTTCATTGTTATTTTCGTCCGTTGCCTTTAAAAGAACATAACTGTCTGATGCCTCACGGAGTGTTACATTGCTAAGTGTTATATTCATGTTTTTCAGTTCATATCTTGCTTTCATAATGATACCAGGGCCTCCATAGAATTCACTCATAAATTATAGATAAATCATAACATTTATTTTCTGTTTACGGAATTAATATCCACATGGTATTGGAGAGCTTTTACTTAGCATACTGATAAATTCCTTACCGTATACTATGAAGAAAACATTGAGGAGGGTTCTAAATGAAAAAAATTGAGATTGAACGTGGATTGTTATCCGAGATTCTTGATTCAGGAATAGAGGGCTCCGAAAAAGATGATAGAGAGCTCCATGATATCCTTAACGAGGTACTTGAGGTTCAGTCCGAATTTAATTTATAATTGTCTGCCTTAGAATCAAAACATTCTTAAAGAATTATCATTCTGTTTTTAGGGGGGAGCACTCTGTTATCGTTATTCCAGGGTGCTCCCCCTCTTTTTAATTACTTCCCCGCTTGCTCATCTATATCGGATATTGAGCATTTGCAGGTGCTGATTCTTTCAGCTTTTGCAATCCCCTGTTGAATCCTGTTAACTGGTATCCTCATGAAATGATTCATAAAACGTTCCTCCTGATGCAGGTTTTCAACCTTGAGTTGCCTAAACCCAAATCATAATAGTGAGTAAGCTGCATGCTGCATGCTGCGTGATATTATCATGAAATGCTTTTTTATACTAACGGTTTCCGTTATAAGGTGCAAAAAGTTTTTAGCACGTAAAAACCAAGCTGGAAAGTAATGAAATTGAACAAGAAAACGGCAGCGGTTTCGCTGCCGTTTTAACATTATTTTTAGTATAATCCAAGATAATACCAATTTTCATCCATTTTCTCAATGTCTTTGGAATCCGAATTAAATGCCTTTTAGATGGCTTTTGGTCATTGGGCGTATATGCGAATCCTGAAAAGTTATCCATTATCCCGCGATAAGTAAAAAAGAGAATGTTATAATCATCGCCAGATTTCTGATAAATTCAACAAAAATAAAAAGTAAAATCTTTACGCTTTCACTCTCTATATGTACTGCTTAATATAACTTTGCACCTTAGAACGGAACTGTCAGTTGAATATACAGCATTTTTTATAATTCCTTATGCAAAGGGCACCCTATACATGAAGGAAAGGAGGTCAGTTAATGGCACGCGGCAATGAATTCGAGCATAAGAAAAAGGGACATCCCGGAAAGTTTCCAGCTAACACTCAAACAAAACAGCATACAACAGAAGCTCAAGAAGATGAAGAATTTCTAGTTGTACAAGAAGCATTTAAAAATCGTATTGAAGATGCTGACTAAATTAAAAAGAGGATCCTATCTTAGAGGCAGGATCCTCTTTCAACTATGCTAAAATGCATGCGGCAATGAAGTACATCAATTTCATGTTTTTGTTCCAAAAATGCTTTTATCGGTGAAAGAAATATCAAAGAGGCAATATCTTACTTTCAGGAAAATGAAACACAGTATCTGAGGGGGAATAAGAAGGATTACGAAGCAGCTAGAGCTGCAAAATGGGGTGTTTTACCTTTCGTAACTTCCGGATTTCTTAAGATATATCTTTTATTCCGCCTAATTCTATAGAAAATACTTTTTGTTTTTCATCTTCGAGAAATAATGTCTGCTGTATAACATTTAACTTATGGATTTTCCCTTTGCAAGTCTTTAATGAACCATTTTTATAATAATTAATTGTTAATATCCTGTTCTTCCTTAGTTCTCTAAGTATCATAGCTGTCTCCTTTTTGTTAAATTTATTCTTTATATTTTCATTATACATGCTGCCTTCCAGTTTGTGTTTGAACAATATGTGAACATTTGAGCAAACTCTGTTCAATATTTTGTAAGCGCATTTATCTTCCTGGGTTTTACATGTTACATGTGGCTTGTTTTATTCTGGAAACTAACATTGGCTTCCATTCATTCTTTCATACTGCTATGAACATAGTGTTAACTTTGTGTTAATTGAATATTAAGCTCTAAATCGGCTTAATACAGCATGATTTGCAAAATGAACACTGAAAAACCCGCAGGATCATGCCTGAACAGCATCTGTTTCCAGCAGGTTTTAAAGTAAGCGGACACCATTTTAGCAAATGAAAAAATCAAGGACAAAATCTATTAGATAAGTAAATTTTTTCTCTCCTGCAGCAGCTTTACATTATTTTCTTTTTCAAAAATTTTAATGGCTTCTTTTATGCAGCTCTGCTCTGACTCTGCACCATTCTTTTTTACCCGTACAGGTGTATGCCCATTGGCGAATAAAAAAATCTGATCGTCGGATATTTGAAGACGTGCATCTACTGCAACAGTTTTTGAAAAGATTAATTTTTTTATTTCCATATCAATCACCCCTTACAAGAGATAATTCGACCTTGAAATGAATATTTCCTCTTTCACTTATCCCAATTAAAACTGTGCTGTTGCTGCCTCACTGATGCATTCCCCTTTTTCATGAATGGCACACGGATACCTGTTAAATAGAAGTTATATATTTATGTAAAAGAAAAGAAAAAGCCAGCAAACATGGCTGGCTTTTCCAATTATTTCTGGCAAGAACTTGTCCTTTAAAGGATTACATTGGCTGCCGGATGAACACTGAAGCACCGAATATCCCTAAATCGGTACTGGAAACCATAAGGAATCCGTTTCTCAATAAACATGCTACAGCATCCCGCAGTCTGCTTCCTTCATCTAAGTCATTCCTGCAAGGTTTTGCACTCCCAATGATGGTAGCATCTACTATCGTACGGGGCTGCAAAGGCCTTAAGGGGTTGCGCTGCCAAAGTATAGTCACTACATCTGGCTGTCTTGGAGTGATTGGAGATTTACTCAATATATCCACCTCTTTTATCAAATTCCATATAGCTTATGCGAGCGTAAAAGAGGTTGTCTCATTCTTTGTCACGATTGGATAAATAAAAAGTGCGGATTTTTATACCTTGATTTGGAAGCTTTCGAGGGAATGTTATTAAAAATACTTAAACTATTCCCGGATTTGCCCATTCCCATAAATAAAATATTTAGTTGTGGTCAATGCGGGCAATCCCATAGGTCCCCTGGCATGGAGTTTTTGAGTACTTATGCCAATTTCAGCTCCATAGCCAAATTCAAAGCCATCCGTAAATCTTGTTGAGGCATTATGGTAAACTGCAGCAGCATCTACAAGGCTTAAAAATTTTTCTGCATGTTTTTTATTTTCTGAAATAATGGCCTCTGAGTGTTTCGTTCCATATTTATTGATGTGCTGAATTGCTTCATCTACATTTTCTACTGTTTTAATGCTCAGCTTAAGTGCCAAATATTCTGTTGACCAATCCTCTTCTTCTGCTTGTTTCGCTTCAGTAAAAGCAGCACAAACAGTTTCATCTCCATATATTTCAATTTTTTTTTCGTGAAGGATGTATAAAAGGTTCCTTCCATGCCTCTCAAACCATTCTTTTTGTATTAAAACACTTTCAATAGAATTGCAGACGGAGGGACGCTGTGTTTTTCCATTTACAAGAATGCGGACTGCCATATTTTCATCTGCCGTTTCATCAATAAAAATGTGGCAATTTCCTGCACCTGTTTCAATAACTGGAACAGATGATTCTTGTATCACAGTATCTATCAGTTTTTTGCCTCCCCTTGGAATAAGCACATCTAAATATTCCCGCAGCTGAAAAAATTCTGCAGCAGTTTTTCGGCTGCTGTCTTCAATCAGCTGTACCGCATGAGGAGGGATATCCGTTTCATTCAGCGCATTTTGAATGACCTTTACTAGAGCCATATTGGAATGTGCTGCAGACGAACTTCCTCTTAATATGACCGCATTACCTGTTTTCAGGCATAAAGCAGCGGCATCAACGGTTACATTCGGCCGCGCTTCATAAATCATTCCAATGACACCAATAGCGATCCTGCATTTCTTAATCAGGAGTCCATTATCTTTATGGATTGTTTCAAGCACTTCTCCGATGGGATCATCCATTTCAATTAATAACACGATGGCAGCTGCCATATCTTCAATTCTTTTCTCACTGAGCATAATACGGTCCAGAATAGACGCTGAAAAGCCTTTTTGCCTGCCAGAGTGCAGATCCTTTTTATTTTCATGTATGAGAAAATCTTTATTTTCAAGAAGCTTCTGAGCAATTTTGTTTAGAGCCTCGTTTTTTTGCCGAGTAGTTTTCCCCGTTAATAAATAGCTGGCTTTTTTGGCTGCAATGCCTTTTTGGATTAATTCATTCATTCCTATGCCTCCCTTATTAGAAATTCACCCATTTATCCCTGTGAATCACTTCAATTAATCCAGCTTCTAAATCTGCACTGTGCTTTCCCATGGATTTCCTCAGATCATCCCCTGAATAAAGCACTTCCCCTCTGCCAAGGAGCCCATTAGGGCCGTAAACTTCAACAACATCTCCCTTATTAAAATAACCCGAAATATCATATATTCCTGATGGAAGCAAGCTGCGTCCCTTTGACATGAGTGCTATTTCCGCCCCTTCATCAATGAAAATTTTTCCGGCTGCTTGTGAATGAAGGGATAGCCACTGTTTACTGTTTGCCAGCTGACTTAAATTCTTCCTGCCGATATATGTGCCGTCTCCTTCACCTTCCAAAATCTCCAATAGCTTCATTGGTCCGGTCCCCCTGCCAATAAAAACTTTCACCCCTAAAGAGAGAGCAGTTTTTGCCGCAAGCAGCTTTGATTTCATGCCGCCTGTTCCTATATTTGTAACTGCTCCCTGCGCACCTTTAAGTATATCTTCGGTTATTTCAGGCAAGCAGCCAATTTTTTTTGCTGTTTGGTCTCTATGGGGATTGCGATCATATAACCCATTTACATCTGTCAGTATAATAAGCTGATCGGCATGTACTAAGCCGCTTACTAGAGCTGAAAGCATATCGTTGTCTCCAAAAGTCAATTCAGCAACTGATACGGTATCATTTTCGTTAATAATAGGCAGTATCCCCCGCCCAAGCAATTCAGACAATGTTGAATAAGCATTTTGATAGCGTTCTTTCTTGGAAAAGTCATTTCTTGTTAATAAAATTTGTGCAGGTATAATATCAAAATTGCGGAAGTGTTCTGTGTAGGATTGTATCAGGATGCTTTGCCCGACAGCTGCTGCTGCCTGTTTTCCTTTAACTGTTACAGGTCTTGAAGAGTATCCAAGTTTTTTAAAGCCGGTTGCAACTGCACCCGAAGAGACAAGTACAACTTCATGGCCCACTCTTCTTAATGCCGCAACAGCCTGGATATGTTCGGAGAATTTTTCATCGTCAATTTCTCCGTATTTATCAGTGATGGAGCTGCTGCCGATTTTTACAACGATCCGCTTCTTCATATTTCATCCTCCTGCACACTTTTTTATAGAAAAACACAAAAAGCCCTTTTCATCCTTATATAAAGGACGAAAAGGGCAAATTTCCGCGGTACCACCTTAGTTGGATACAATGCAATGTATCCCGCTTGAATTGATAACGCTAAAAAATAGCGCCTATGCATTAACACAGGACTCAAGAAGCAGGTTCTGCAAATTTATTGCTGCGGGTATTTCAGCATGCTACTCCGCTCTCTGTAACATAAATTTTTGCATACTAATCTTCTTTCAACGTTCAAATATTTTTATATATTATGCAAAAAAATACCCTTCGTGTCAAACATTATCTGACGCCAGGAAGTACAAAAGTGAAAATGATGCCGGGTGTCCTTTTCACTCTATTAACGGTAAATATATATGCTGCCATCTTCATAAATATCAATGGTCTGAAAACTGGCTGAAAAATCTGTTCCGTCAACCATTTCAAATCTTGCCAATTTTTCTTGTCCAGATCTGTAGGCCTCTGCATTCAGCACTAGAACATAGCTGAATATTTCCTGCCCGCCCTTTTCCTTTTTGTTTTTATATGTAAAGTGGTCCATATAATATTGCTTAAAATATTCTCTTGCTTCCAAATGATTATTAAAAGCAGGAAAACTTTTTTCTTCTTCATGAGTTATTTTTTGAAATTCCATGATTGTTCCTCCAAAATTTAATATTTTCTTAAAGTATATGTATATTTGCTGTAGAAAACATTCTATATCCTGGCAGCACATATAACTAAAAAACCAGCTCCCGATAGGAAACTGGCTTGGGATAATAGTATAAGGAAGCCGCACTTGCCGTAACTTGCAAGAAAGTTTTAAACCACCACTTCTCAAAGTGGGTGTTTGCAGAACCATTCCTGTCGTCCTCTTGCATTGAATGAGGCATGACATTTCTGTTTCGATATAAAACTCCCTATTACAGCTTAAAGGTTAAAACTTAATTATCATTACGTACAATGCAGCTTATTAGTATATTACACCTGGATAGGCAGGTTAAGCAATGGAAATTTATGCATAATGTTTATATTTTAATGCTTATTGAAGAACTTCACTTTACAATTCGTTTAGCTCCTGCATATCGTTCACTATAATATTTTAAAGAAAGTGACTGAATGCTTACTCCCTTTGAAGCAGCGGCAATAAATTTATTATTACCGAGAAAAATTCCTACAAAAGAGACATTCTTCCTATCAATTTTAAAAAATACAAGGTCTCCCTCTTTTAATTCATTCTTTTGAACAGTAGCCCCTATTTTGTATTGATCTTTAACTGTACGGGGAAGTTTCAGCTTTGCATATGAATGACTGAAAACATATTGGGTAAAACCTGAAGCATCGAACCCGCTTGGAGCTGTTCCTCCCCATTTAAACGGCTTCCCTTTATATAGTCCTGCTGTGGCGGCTGCTTCCTGCCCAGGCGAAGGGCTAGCTTTGGCACTTGAGGAAAAACCCAGCACCATTGTAAATGCAAAGAAAAGAACGAAGACTGCAGTAAATAATTTTGATAATCTTTTTGACCTCTTCACAAACGAACAACTCCTTTTTAAATGTATTTCATAGAAAACCACATTGACCAAGATATGATAAAGAATATGAAATATTCTCGCTTAAACATTTTCGGAATAATGAAATAATTAATCGAGTATTATATTATAATTATTTTAAATAACTATTGATTTTAAACTGATAAATGTTATCATTTAAATTATCTTACTATTTCAAGAGGTGATTGATACTATGACAAAAAAACTTACCACAAGCTGGGGAGCTCCCATCGGGGACAACCAAAACTCCATGACTGCAGGACACCGCGGCCCAACTTTGATCCAAGACGTGCATCTTTTAGAAAAACTCGCTCATTTTAACCGGGAACGAGTACCTGAGCGTGTTGTACACGCCAAGGGTGCAGGGGCACATGGATATTTTGAAGTCACCAATGATGTATCAAACTATACGAAAGCCAATTTTCTGTCTGCTGTAGGTCAGCGCACACCAATGTTCATCCGCTTTTCAACTGTAGCGGGAGAATTGGGCTCCGCTGATACTGTCCGTGATCCCCGAGGATTTGCTGTAAAATTTTATACAGAGGAAGGAAATTACGATCTTGTCGGGAATAACACTCCTGTTTTCTTTATTCGCGACGCCATTAAATTTCCTGATTTCATTCATACACAAAAAAGAGATCCTAAAACACACCTGAAAAATCCGACCGCTGTCTGGGATTTCTGGTCCCTTTCCCCAGAATCACTCCACCAAGTCACGATTCTGATGTCTGACCGGGGTATTCCAGCGACATTCCGCCATATGCATGGATTCGGAAGCCATACCTTCAAGTGGGTTAATAACGAAGGAAAAGCTGTTTGGGTTAAATACCATTTTAAAACTGAACAAGGTGTCAAAAACCTTGATGCTGACCTTGCTGCAAAGCTGGCAGGAGAGAATCCCGATTATCATACCGAGGATCTTTTCAACAGCATAGAAAACGGAGACTTTCCTTCATGGAAGCTCTACGTTCAAATCATGCCTGCTGAAGATGCAGACACCTACCGATTCGATCCTTTTGATGTAACAAAAGTCTGGTCTCAAAAAGACTATCCTTTAATTGAAGTGGGCCGTATGGTACTGAACAAGAATCCTGAAAATTATTTTGCTGAAGTGGAACAGGCCACTTTTTCTCCTGGAAGCTTTGTGCCTGGAATTGAGGCTTCACCGGATAAAATGCTTCAAGGAAGATTGTTCGCATACTCAGATGCCCACCGCTATAGAGTAGGGGCCAACCACAACAGCCTGCCGGTCAACCGGCCTAAAACAGAAGTGAATAACTATCAGCGCGATGGCCAAATGCGTTACGATAATAATGGCGGAGGCTCTGTATATTACGAGCCAAACAGCTTTGGAGGCCCATCAGAAACGCCTGAAAGCAATCCTTCTCCTTTCAAAGTGGAAGGATTGGCTCAATCTGTTTCTTACGATCATAACGACCATTATACGCAGCCGGGAGACCTATACCGCCTGCTGAGTGAGGAAGAAAGATCAAGGCTTATTGAAACAATCACGGGTGCCATGAAACCAGTTAAAACTGAAGAAATCAAACGCCGTCAAATACAGCATTTCTACAAAGCTGATCCTGAATTTGGAACACGGATCGCTGCTGGTCTAGGTTTGCCGATCACAGTTCCGGCAAACGTGAAATAGTATATCCATCCATTCTCATTTAACAAGCATCATTCTCAAAAAAAGGGCATCCATTTCTCAGCGGATGCCTTTTTTTGCTGCTATTCATGCTGTCTAATTGTGACTAGCCCCGCCTGTTCATCAGGCTCTCTCTAATTTCTTTTAGAAAAATTCATCTGGACTTCTAGTATAATGAAAAAATTTATTATATAGTGTAAAAGATTGGAATATTATAATCTGATTTTTTTTGTTAGGAGTTTTATGAATGGACAATGACCAAAATTATTTAGCTGAATTAAAAAGGTTAAGAGAAGAAAATTCTTTTTATAAAGAGCTCATTGATGAACTGCCCTTTTCCTTTTCCTACTATAGTCAAAAATATGCCAGAAAACTTGAAAAAAGTTTAGAAGAGTGTACTTCCCCGGTTATAGCAGAAACGAGTTTGGAAAATACCTCCGATAAAAACGTGCTGCAGATTTCATCTGCCTTCGATCCATTAGACGAGATGGAAGCTATCCTATTGCCTATATTGGACCAAATACCCCACCATATCGTTTTCATTGACCAAAAAGGGTATATAACTCTTTGCAATACACAGGCTGCCAAAGACCATGGTGTAGACCGGGAAGAAATAACCGGGAAGCATATCCGTGACTTAATGAAAATTCCCGATGAAAAAATAATGATCCTGGAATCTCTTCGAATGGAAAAAGAACTGGTCAACCATGAAATATGGGACCGCAACTATTATAATGTAAACACAAAAATCATCAGAAACCCGGACGGGTCAATCAAGAGGGTTGTAGGAGTATTTTACTTTCTCCATGCCATAAAAGAAGCAGAAAAACAAGCTCTTGCCGGACGGATTGCAGCAGGCATTGCCCATGAAATACGGAATCCCCTTACAACTGTCCGCGGTTACTTACAGCTGCTTCAAGGCAATTTAGGCCCAGAAATTTCCGAACTGTTTACATCACTTTTGATTCCTGAGATTGACCGGGCCAATAACATCATATCCGAGTTTCTAAGCATTGTCCGTCCCGCAAAGGCCCATGATGAGAGGCTGAATGTTGAGGAGTTTTTTGAAAGCTATTTAAACAAATTCATGAAAACCCAAGCCCTTCTATTTAATGTCGAATATATCTTTAATAAGGATGCCTGTACAAAAAATCTGTTTTTCACTGGTGATAAAGAAGAGCTTCTTCAGGTTTTTATGAATTTATTCCAAAATTCCGTTCAAGCCAAGGGAAACCTGGATCTAAAGGTGAACATTACATTAAAAAAGGCAGACGATTATATTCAATTCATATTTGCAGATAACGGCCATGGCATTGAATCCAAAATACTCGCAAATATCTTTGATCCCTTTTTTTCCACCAAGGATTATGGAACAGGATTAGGCTTATCTGTTTCACGAAATATTATAGAAAGCCATAATGGCATGCTTAGTGTATCGAGCAATGAGGATGGCACATCCTTTTTCATTGAACTTCCTCTAGCTTAAGAAACTGCTAACTTAAATATTCTTGAGTGATGAATACTTCAAAGAGCTGCAGACTGATTTTAGGATTAGATTCTTTCCGGATCCTGATTAATCAGTTTGCTAATATAAATAAATCCCCCTATGCAAACTATAGCAAAAGACCATGAGATTGCCTGTTTATAAATGATTCCATGGTCAAAAGCCTCTACCCCATACTTCTTAATAAGCAGCAGCATCACAAAGGATAATACCAATTCCCTTGCTGCGAACAACATCGTAATCAATTTGAAAACGTATAAAACTTTTTTTTGCAAAAACAAATCATTCATGCTTGCCCTGTCATTCCCCTGCATTTCTGCTAAATCCAGAGAAAGCAAAAGAGCTGCGGGCTTATTCGAGAAAACCGTCAGCAAAAAAAATAGCGCTACAGCAATTGAGTAAAAGACATTATTCCACAGCAATTGAAGGGCCGAGCCGGCAAGGAAGTCTGAAGCAGTTCCTATGATGAGGGATGCCAATATGAAGATGCCCGTGAAGTTTATTTTTTTTACTTCATAAAAGCGGAAGACACTGTATAATATTCCGGGAATGGATGATGCAAGTATTGTATTATAATCACCCAGGTAACCCCTTCCAGCATTCCAGACTATTAATGGAATCGCTGCATAAAAAATGATATCCAGAAGGATGATATATTTTTTCATACTCTCTCCTCTTTGCTTTAAATTTGGGGAAGAAACACCCCCGCTTCCCTGCTACTCTATGTTTATTCTTTCTTTTCAATACTTTTCCTTTTATTATATAATGGAATAGACATAAATTTTTGAAATATTAATGAATACAGAAAATTCCACAGGGGGTTTCATATGGATTCAAATCAAGCAGTGTGGTTTCCGCACGAAGAGGACATGAAACAAACCAGAATGTATAAATGGATGGAAAAACTGGGAATCAAAGATTATGATGATTTTCATGAAAAATCTATTGATGATTTGGCCTGGTTCTGGGATGAAGCAGTAAAAGAATTGAATATCACCTGGAAACAGCCCTACAGCAAAACACTCGATTTAAGTAAAGGGCTGAAATACCCTAACTGGTTTTCAGGCGGCAAAATGAACATTTGTGAAAATGCAGTAGACAAGTGGGCGGCCAATACTGACACTAGGACAAATAAAGCACTTATATGGCATGGTGATGACGGAAAGGAAAATATCTACACCTTTGAAGAATTGTCAAAAGAAATTGCCAGGGCTGCCTCCGGATTATCTGATTTAGGAGTAAAAAAAGGCGATATAGTCGCCATGTACCTCCCAATGATTCCTGAAACTGTCATCAGCATGATGGCCATTGCAAAAATTGGCGCTATTTTCTCTCCTGCATTCTCAGGATATGGAGCAGAAGCTGTAGCAACAAGGATAAACAGCGCTGAAGCAAGGTTTCTGATAACAGCAGATGGATACCTTCGCCGCGGTAAAATCGTAGAAATGAAGAAGGAAGCGGACAGGGCAGTCTCCATGTCTCCTTCTGTCGAAAAAGTAATAGTCGTTAAAAGATGCGGATCTGATATACCGTGGGATGAAAACAAAGATGTGGCATGGGAATATTTGCTGAAAAATGAAAGCACTTATACATATCCAGACACGGATGCAAGTGATCCTGTCATGCTTATTTATACATCAGGGACCACAGGGAAACCAAAAGGAGCAGTACATACCCATTCAGGCTTTCCAATCAAATCAGCTTTTGATGCTGGAATCTGCATGGATGTCAAGCAAGGCGATACCTTTTTCTGGTATACCGATATGGGCTGGATGATGGGGCCTTTCCTTGTGTTCGGCGGACTGGTGAATGGAGCTTCCATCGTTCTGTTTGAAGGAACTCCCGATTTTCCAGCACCAGATAGAATATGGCAGCTTGTTGAACGATATGGAGTTACCCATCTCGGCATTTCTCCTACACTGATCCGCAGCCTTATGAAACATGGGCCTAAATGGGTTGACCAATATAAAATGGATACACTGAAGATGATTGGTTCCACTGGTGAACCTTGGAATCCCGAGCCTTGGATGTGGCTATTTGAGCATGCAGGCAAAAAAAAGGTGCCCATTGTAAATTATTCGGGAGGTACAGAAATATCAGGCGGCATCCTTGGCAATGTACTTTTAAAACCAATTTCGCCGATCACCTTTAATGCCGCCCTTCCAGGCATGGATGTTCATGTTTATAATGAAAATGGCGATTCAGCCTTGAATGAGGTTGGGGAATTGGTGATTCTCAAACCATGGGTGGGCATGACCAATGGCTTCTGGAATGAAAATGAGCGCTATGAAAACAGCTATTTTTGCAGATGGGAAGATACATGGGTGCATGGAGACTGGGTAATCAAAGATGATAATGGCTTCTGGACCATTACCGGACGTTCTGATGATATCCTTAATGTTGCCGGAAAAAGGCTTGGCCCTGCCGAGATGGAATCAGTCCTTGTTGAACATGACTCCATTTTAGAAGCGGCGACAATCGGGATCCCGGATGAAGTTAAGGGAGAAACCGCGGTTTGTTTTGTTGTATTAAATACAGGAGCTATATTTGATGAGCTTTGTAAAAAAGAATTGTATGAACTGGTGGCAGCGCATCTTGGAAAATCACTCAAACCGAAAGAAATTTATCCTATTGAAGAGCTTCCAAAAACAAGAAATGGAAAAGTCATGCGCAGATTACTCAAAGCATCCTTTTTGAATCAAGAAACAGGTGATGTTTCCTCTCTTGAAAATCCTGATATCCTGGAAATAGTTAAAAATTTAAATATCGTGATACCCGAATATGACTGAAAAGAATAAAAGTCAACCAAACAAAATACATGATTGCCATTCTGTTCTGAACCAGCTAAAGATTGCTGTCGATTCAGCCAAGGAAATGCTTCAGCAGACACCCGAAAGTATGATGGCCTGGCAGCCGGCAGAAGGTAAAAGAAACCTCCGTGAAATGTTCGTCCATCTTTCAATTCTGTGTGAAGCAGACTTGCTGATTTCAAAAGAAGCTTCATCGAAGCATATGCAAGAATATTACCAGCGGCAACAGCCTTTTTCTAAAGATGAAATACTTGGAGCTTTTGACCGCTCCTTCGAGTTTTTAACAGCAGCAGTTTCTGATTATACAGAGGATGATTGGAAGAGAGAAACAACATCTTACTGGGGTGTTTGTTATTCGGGATATGAATGGCTCCTCGAAATACTCGGGCATTTTTATCATCATCGCGGACAGCTCCATGCCTTTCTTACCATCAAGGGCTGCCGCATCAATGTTTCTTTATTTCAATAAAAAGAGGGAAGGCAGAAATTTTTCAGCCTTCCCTCTTTATTATTATTTCCACCAAGTGTCATAAACTGATATGGCTTCATTACGCTTGTGTTCTGTTTTAAGATACCAGCTTTCAATCTTTTCTGCGGCCTCTTCCCTGATTTCCTTGCCTTCTAAGTAATCATCAATATCATCATATGAAACGCCGAGAGCTACCTCATCCGGCACTAAAGGTTTGTCATCCTCCAGGTCGGCAGTCGGTATTTTCATATACAGCTTTTCGGGAGCACCAATTGATTTCAGGATAGCTTTACCCTGCCTTTTATTAAGGCGATATAAAGGCACAAGGTCAGCAGCTCCGTCGCCATGCTTTGTGAAGAATCCTGTTACTGCTTCGGCCGCATGGTCAGTTCCAAGAACCACACCATGATATAAACCGGCCAGATCATATTGAACTTTCATTCTTTCGCGGGCTTTAACATTTCCTTTTAAGAAATTTGACATTGTTTCCCCAGTTGCATCTTCAACTGCCCTGACACTTGCATCAACAGAAGGCTTGATATTCACTGTGATATTCATAGATGGCTTTATGAAAGCAAGTGCTGCCTGCCGGTCATCTTCATCAGCCTGAACACCATATGGAAGGCTGACCGCAATGAAGGAATAATCAGTTCCGTCAGTCTCCTCATTCAATTCGTTCACAGCTGTCTGTGCGATATATCCGCAAAGAGTAGAATCCTGGCCGCCTGAAATACCAAGCACCAAGCTTTTCAGAAAGGTGTATTTCTTCAGGTAATTCTTTAATAAATCAACACTTTTCCTGAATTCAGCCTGAGGTTCAATTTCCGGTTTCACCAGAAGTTTTTCAATGATTTCTTGTTGAATTTTCCGCAATTTCGTTACCCTCTTTTCTAAATAGAATTATATACAGTGAACCTGAATTACAGCATTCACAAATACACAAGTGTCTAGCCCGGGGGCTAATTATTTTTAATCAGATTATCAACATTTTCCTTTACTTCTTTAATATTTTCCATTTTATTATTCCAGCATTTCTCGCTTAAATCCACAGGATATTCTTCTGCATTCAGTGCCCTTTTATACTCAGGCCACAGCACATCCAAATTATGTTTGGAATATGTTCTGATTTCTTCTATATCAGGCATTTCATACACTAAGCTGCCAGCGTCAAAAATATCTTCATGCAGATCTACCGCCTTATAGTCGGTCACAAATTTGCTGAGAAATGTATGGACCGGGTGAAACATCTTCAGTTTTTCTTCATCTTGAGGGTTTTCGCCCTCCATGGCAATATAATCCCCTTCTGAATGATGATTAAATGAATTGATAATCCTGTAGACACGCTTAAGTCCTGGAGTAGAAACTTTTTCAGGATTTGAGGAAATTTTGATGGTATCCATCATATTCCCTTCCTTGCCTTCAATTGAAACCATTTTATACACCGCTCCAAGTGCCGGCTGATCATATGCGGTAATCAGCTTTGTACCTATACCCCATATATCGATTTTCGCTCCCTGCTGCTTCAAGTTGATAATGGTATATTCGTCAAGATCATTTGAAGCAACTATTTTTGTATCCCTGAAGCCTGCTTCATCGAGCATCTTTCGTGCTTCTTTAGATAAGTAAGCCAGGTCTCCGCTGTCGAGCCTGATGCCCAGGAAATTTATTTTGTCTCCCAGTTCCTTTGCTACACGGATGGCATTCGGGATGCCTGAACGCAGGGTATCATAAGTATCAACTAAAAAAACACAATCTTTATGGGTTTCAGCATACTTATGAAATGCTTTATATTCATCCTTATATGCTTGAATCAGGGCATGTGCATGTGTCCCAGAAACCGGGATGCCAAAAATTTTCCCGGCACGGACATTGCTGGTTGATTCAAAACCAGCTATATAAGCGGCACGCGCTCCCCAAATTGCTGCGTCCATTTCATGTGCCCGCCTTGTTCCAAATTCAAGGGCAATTTCATTTCCCAGCACTTGCTTGATCCGGGATGCTTTTGTTGCAACGAGCGTTTGGTAATTCACAATGTTTAATAAAGCGGTTTCTACCAATTGAGCTTCTCCTAAGGGGGCTTCCACCCTTAAAATGGGTTCATTGGCAAAAACAAGTTCCCCTTCTTTCATACAGCGGATATTCCCGCTGAACTTCAAACCTTGGAGATATTGCAGAAAATCTTCATTATATTGCAATTCAGATTGCAAATAGTGTATATCTTCTTTTGAAAAATGGAAGTTTTCTATATAATCAATAATCCTTTCCAGCCCAGCAAATACGGCGTAGCCGCTTTCGAAAGGAAGAGTTCTGAAAAAGATTTCAAAAACAGCCTTTTTATTATGTATACCATCTTCCCAATAAGTTTGTGCCATATTAATCTGATATAAATCTGTATGCAGTGCGAAGCTGTCATCCTGGTACTTTGTGCTCATGTTCATTTCCTCCCAAAGAGAGCATTTAAGCCTCTCTCTCTATCACAATGCCGATCTGGCTATTCAACCCGGCATATCTATTGCCCCTTGTTCAACAGGCTGCGGCTGGTATGCTTGCCTCTTTTTTTAATATAGTAGTCTCATTTCCCCAACTAATAAATCCATTATATTGTACCCTTAATATAGTGAAGGGGAAAGTTTTTTTCCACATCGTTTATTACTCGTCACAAGCTAGGTCCATCTTATATCTTTCTAAAAAAATAATCCCTGCAATTTTTTCATGAAATTTTCGGAGAAGCACTTTAGCTTTCAGCTTCATGTTTGAATCAAGTCCTATTAAAAATTTTCAAATATCCTTTGCTGGTATAAAACGAGGCGGATTCCGCGGGGCATGCGGCGAGCCACTCAAATGCAGCAGAATCACAGTCCTGGATTAACAGAGTTTTTTAATTAGTACATATAGTATACTCTTTTTTAAAATTTTTCAACGGACGAAAATATATGTATGCCAAACCATACCCTATCTGCTATTTATTTCTGTTTAATGGAAGGCTGTTTTCGTAAACTTTGTAGCTATCTGAACAAGGGGCTGATTTCCGTTCCAGGATGCTCGCTTTCCGTGGGGCGGGCGGTGAACCTCACAAGCTAGCTTGCGGGGTCTCGCCTTCCCGCTTATCCCACAGGAGTCTCGCACCTTACACTCCAATCAACCCGGTTTAACAACGTGATCGCTTTACAGAACAAATTAAAAAATAACAATCCTTAAGAAAAGAGCCTAATGGAAAAACCCGGCATAGCTGCCGGGTTTTGAAATCAAAGCATCAGACTGGATAGACACCATGCTTTCTTTCTGTAAAGGTCTGCTGTTTTGTGCTGTATGATTCAAAACGCTTGATCAATTCATTTCTCAGCTCATCCGGCTGTACAATGCTGTCAACGATCATTTCAGATGCAAGGCGGTATATGTCGATATCCTTCCTGTACTCTTCACGTTTCAATTCAATAAATGCTGCTCTCTCTTCAGGCGGAAGAGCATTTATTTTGTTTGCATACACTGCATTCACAGCCGCTTCAGGGCCCATTACAGCAATTGAAGCAGATGGAAGGGCAAGACAGCAGTCAGGTTCAAAGGCAGGGCCTGCCATTGCATATAATCCTGCTCCATAAGCTTTCCTTACAACAACTGAGATTTTTGGAACGGTTGCTTCGCTCATCGCGGAAATCATTTTTGCTCCGTGCCGGATAATTCCAGCTTGTTCTACCTTGGTTCCAATCATGAAACCTGGAATATCGGCTAAAAAGAGGAGCGGAATATGAAAGGCATCACATAAAGTTATGAATTTGGCTGCTTTGTCCGCTGAATCATGGAACAGGACCCCGCCCTTTACTCTTGGCTGATTGGCGATGATTCCGATTGTCTGTCCATGTAAACGGGCTAAGCCTGTTATAAGCTCTGGGGCAAACAGTTTTTTGATTTCACAGAACGAATCTCTGTCTATCAGCCGATTGATCAGATCATACATATTGAATGGAGCATTCTGGTTTGATGGGATGATATCTTTTAATGTTTTTTCATATTCAGCCGGAAGCACAGGTTCAACGGGTTCAGGTTTTTGCTGATAGTTTGAGGGGAAATAGGATAAATAGCGCCTTGCATACCCGATTGCTTCTTCTTCAGACTTAACCAGCACATCTCCGCATCCTGAAACGGAACAATGCATCTTAGCCCCGCCCATTTCTTCCTCGCTTACTTTCTCGCCAATGACCATTTCAGCCATGCGCGGCGAGCCCAGATACATGGAAGCATTTCCTTCCACCATCACAACAATGTCACAAAATGCAGGGATATACGCCCCGCCTGCAGCAGATGGACCAAAAAGAAGGCAGATTTGAGGTACTTTTCCAGAAAGCTTCACCTGATTGTAAAAAATCCGGCCTGCTCCCCTTCTGCCAGGAAACATTTCTACTTGATCTGTAATTCTTGCACCAGCTGAATCTACCAGATATAAAAGTGGAACATGAAGTTTTTCAGCGGTTTCCTGTATCCGGATGATTTTTTCAACCGTTCGGGCCCCCCATGATCCTGCTTTAACAGTAGAATCATTAGCCATCACACAAACCGTCTGGCCATTGATCTTCCCTATCCCTGTTACAACTCCGTCTGCAGGAAGTCCCTCACTGGCACAATTCGCAAAAAATGCATCTTCGATTTCTATTCCTTCATCGAATAAGAGTTCAAGTCTTTTACGGACAAACAGTTTACCTTTCTCTGCATTTTTTTCATGATATTTCCCATGTCCGCCCTGGCTGATTTTCTCGACTGTTTCATTCAGTTTTCCAATTAATGTTGACATCGTGACAGCTCCTCTATTAATGGCCTGTGTAAACTGGCTTGCGTTTTTCTTTAAATGCTTGAAGCCCTTCCAGCCTGTCATTCGTATCAATAATAGTTCCGTAGCATAGCTCTTCAATTTTCAAACCTGCCTGCAGGCCTGTCTCAGCACCCTGGTTGATCGCTTTTTTTGACGCCCTCAAGGCAAGCGGAGCATTTCCTGCAATTTCACGGGCAAGGGTAAAGGCTTCTTCCATTAGACTTTCGTTACTTGCGGTTTTGCTGATTAAGCCTATACTTTCTGCTTCTTTTGCACCAATTCTTCTTGCAGTAAATATCAGTTCTTTTGCCTTTGCAAGCCCGATAAGCCTCGGAAGCCTTTGTGTTCCTCCTGCACCCGGAATGATTCCGAGTGAAGTCTCGGTAAGCCCAAAGCTGGAATTGCTTGAGGCAATGCGGATATCGCAGGCTAGTGCAAGCTCAAGCCCTCCTCCAAAAGCAGAGCCATTCATTGCACAAATCACCGGAACAGGGAGCTCCTCCACCCTATTAATGGTTTCACGGATCAGGGTCACTGTATTCCTTACTTCAAACTCATTCATACCGGCACGTTCCTTTAAATCTGCTCCTGCACAAAAAACTTTTTCACCAGATCCCGTCAGTATAAGACAGCGAATGAACTCATCTTCATGAATACTCTGCAAAGCAGCCTTCATTTCATTCAGCATTTGCCTTGATAATGCATTAGCAGCCTTTGAACGGTTCAAACTCATAACAGCTATTCCAGATTGATCCTTATTTAATTCAACAGATTGCACCATACTATGCTCCTTTCAAATACTGCCGCGCATTTATTTAGCTGATTCATTTAATTGATTATAAATGGCCATCTGGTGGCTCGGCAGCGGTTTATCCAGTTCATTTTGCATGATATGTGCGGCTTTCATCAGTTTCCTTGAGTCAATGCCCGTTTTGATCCCCATATTTTCAAGCATATGGACAAGGTCATCTGTTGCGAGGTTGCCGCTTGCACCAGGTGCATATGGACAGCCTCCAAGACCGCCAAGAGAAGCATCAAAAGTTTCTATTCCAAAATCAAGGGACTTCAGTACATTTGCAAGTGCCATTCCATGTGTATCATGAAAATGCAGCGCTAATTTGCTTTTATCAAATCTTGCAAGTGTTTGCTTGAGAACCTCCTCAACCTGTCTTGGATTGGCGATTCCAATTGTATCCCCAAGAGAGAGCTCGCTGATCCCCATGCTAAAGAGCTCTTCGCACACCCTGAATACCTGGTCAAGAGGTACTTTCCCTTCATAAGGGCAGCCAAATACGGTTGATACGTACCCCCTGACAGTCTTGCCGTGCTTCTGAGCAGTCTCTGCCACTTCTTTTAAGACTGGAAAGGTTTCTGAAATTGATTTATTGATATTTTTTTTGTTGTGAGTTTCAGTTGCTGACATAAAAACTGATATTTCATCCATACCAGCGTTTAAGGCAGCTTCCAATCCTTTCATATTTGGCACAAGGGCAGCATATATGATACCCTGGTTTCTCTTGATGCCTGCTGCCACTTCTGCTGCATCGCCAAGCTGGGGAATCCAGCTTGGCCTGACAAAGGAAGTTGCCTCGATATAAGTAAGGCCAGTTTCTGATAAAGCGTTGATCCATTCTATCTTCCTATCTGTAGAGACAATAGCTTTTTCATTCTGAAGCCCATCTCTTGGCCCAACCTCTTTAATTGTTACTTTTTCTGGCCATTTCATTGTTTTCCTCCGCTCTATTTATTCAATAATAGCGAGTATGTCTCCCTCGTTCACAAAGTCCCCTTCACTTACTTTTAATTCTTTAATATTGCCGCTTGATTCAGCAGAAATTGGAATTTCCATTTTCATAGATTCCAGAATAACGATATCCTGGCCTTCTTCTACCTTTTCATTCTCTGAAACCACAATCTTCCATACGCTTCCAGCCATGCTTGCTTTAATTTCTTCCATCTTTAAATCCCCCATTTCTTATGTTGTCGGCGATGATTTTTTATAGTATTTTTCAATATAATCTGTTGTGGTGTCTCCATTTGCGAATGCTTCATGAGAGATAATCTGTTTTAGCATAGGTATATTCGTTTTAATACCAGTGATTTCATAGTTATCCAGTGCATCCTTCATTTCCTTGATTGCTTCATTTCTTGAAGCCCCTTTTACAACAAGCTTCGCAATCATAGGATCATAGAATGGAGATACCGCAGAAGAGGAGTGGATCGCCAATTCATGGCGTATATTATTTCCTGAAGGAAGTTTAAGATTTGTTATCTTCCCTGGTGATGGAAAAAATGTATTCGGGTCTTCCGCGTAAATCCTGACTTCTATGGCATGCCCGTTTCTTTTAACATCTTGCTGGGTAAATGCAAGCTTCTCTCCAGAAGCAATCCTAATCTGCTGCTCCACTAAATCCAGTCCCGTTATTTCTTCCGTAACCGGATGCTCTACCTGAAGGCGTGTGTTCATTTCCAAAAAGAAAAAATCCTGATTTTCATCAACTAAAAATTCAAGTGTGCCCGCATTGGTATACCCGATGGCTTGAACCGCTTTTAAAGCAGCCTCCCCCATCTTTTGGCGGGTAACTTCATTAAGGAAAGGTGATGGAGCCTCTTCCAGAACCTTTTGATGCCTGCGCTGAATGGAACATTCTCTTTCCCATAGATAAACAGATTCCCCATAATGGTCTGCCAGCACCTGTATTTCAATATGACGGGGCTTTACTATTCTTTTTTCAATGAACATGTCACCATTGCCGAAAAACATTAAAGCCCTTTTCTGGTTGCCTTCAAATGCTTTTCTAAGTTCCGCTTCATCAGAAACGGCCTGCATGCCTATACCGCCGCCGCCAGC
This sequence comes from Bacillus sp. MUM 13, assembly GCF_001866725.1. NCBI lineage: Bacteria > Bacillati > Bacillota > Bacilli > Caryophanales > Bacillaceae > Bacillus > Bacillus sp. MUM 13. The sequence goes on along the minus strand of NZ_MLYQ01000065.1, from coordinate 21,395 downwards.
TGATGCCTTCAGCATAATGGGATAGCCAATGGATTTTGCTGCCCTTATAGCTTCTTCCGCATTTTCAAGCGGCCTCGAAATCCCCGGTACCAGCGGAAGGCCTGCCTGTTCCATAGTCTTTCTGGATTCAACTTTATTTCCCATCTTTTCAATCACTTCAGGTTTAGGCCCTATGAAAATTAATCCCTCTTTTTCACAGATTTCCGCAAACTCTCTGTTTTCGCTTAAAAAACCGTATCCCGGGTGAATGGCATCACATTTAAAGGTTTTTGCCGCTTCCAAAATTCTCTCTATGTTCAAATAACTTTCCTGTACCTTGGAGCCTCCTAAAAGGAAAGCCTCATCCGCTTCCTTTACAAAAGGGGCATCTGCATCTGCTTCTGAATGGACAGCCACAGTGCGGATCTCCATTTTTTTGCATGTCCGGATTATTCTTGAGGCAATTTCTCCTCTGTTTGCAATCAGTATTTTTTCAATCAATTGACATCCTCCTTCCGGTTTTTGGAATTAAACTTATTGGACCCTTTGCTCACGGAATTGTTAATGATATTGTCCTAAAACATTTTTAGATTGCTCCCGGAGCTTATATTTCTGAATTTTCCCGGAAGCCGTCATAGGATATTCTTTCGTAAATTCTATATATCTTGGAATTTTGTGTTTTGATATTTTTCCCATACAATAGTTTTGAATTTCTTCTGCCGTAAGCCCGGAATTTTCTTTAGGAATAATCCATGCCATCAGTTCTTCTCCATATTTTTGATCAGGTACACCAATTACTTGTACATCCATCACACTTGGATGCTGGTAAATGAACTCTTCCACTTCACGGGGATACACATTTTCGCCGCCCCGAATGATTACATCCTTCAAACGTCCGGTAATCTTACAATAGCCATTTTTGTCCATTACTGCTAAATCTCCTGTGTGAAGCCAGCCTTCTTTATCGATGGCAGACTTTGTTGCATCGGGATTTTTGTAATATCCCTTCATAACATGGTATCCCCTGGTGCATAGTTCGCCCTGCTCTCCTCTTTCAGCTTCCTGATCTGTTCCAGGCAGCATGATTTTCACTTCAACATGCGGGAGCGCCCTTCCTACAGAGGTAACCCTAAGTTCTATATCATCATCACTTCTCGTTCCTGTTATCCCAGGTGATGACTCAGTCTGCCCGTATATGATTATGATTTCTTTTGCTCCCATTTTCCCCACCACATTTTTCATGACCTCTATCGGGCAGTTGGAACCTGCCATGATGCCAGTGCGCAAACTTGTGAGATCATATTGATCAAAGTCCAAAAGATTGAGTTCTGCAATAAACATTGTAGGAACTCCATGCAGTCCTGTGCATTTTTCATTTTGAACCGTTTTAAGCACTGTTCTTGGATTAAATTCCTCAACCGGGACCATTGCTGCACCCCAGGCCACACATGCCATCGTCCCAAGTACACACCCGAAGCAGTGAAAGAAAGGAACAGGGATGCACAGGCGGTCTTCCTTAGTCAATTTCATGCAGGAACCGATGCTATACCCATTATTCACCAGGTTTGAATGTGTAAGCATCACTCCCTTGGGGAATCCTGTCGTACCTGATGTATACTGCATGTTGATCACATCGTCCGGATTCATCGTACTCATCCGAAAATCCAGCATCTCTTCTGTAACAGAAGCTGCATCTCTTAAGAGATCATCCCATGAAAAAGTCCCTGGGTACGCATTGTCTGAAAGCACAATTACATTCTTTAATTTAGGCAGCTTTTCAGATTGCAGCTTTCCAGGCTGACAGGTGCGAAGCTCAGGCACAATTTCGTAAAGGGTGTCAATGTATGAATGATCCTTGAATTTTTCCATTAATATCAGCGTGCCCGAGTCGGATTGCTCCAGCAGATATTCAAGCTCGCTTTTTCGGTAATTCGTATTGACCGTTACCAGTACACCGCCCATTTTTCCTGTTGAAAATTGAGAAATCAGCCACTCAGGCTTGTTGGAAGCCCAAATTGCGATATGGTCTCCCTTTTCAATTCCAAGTGACATAAACCCTCTGGCAGCCTGCCGGCAAATCTTTTCAAATTGGCTGTAAGTATAACGCAAGCCCAGATCGTGATAGACAACCGCTTCTTTTTCCCCTGCCTCCCTGGCAGTGTTTTCCATCAATTCTCCAACCGTTACACGCAACAATTCAGCCATTAAAATCCTCCTATTCAGTGATTATTTGCAGAGACGTCTGTCGAAGCGGAAGCTGTCAATTTTTTTGGGGCTTATATCATTTCAATCCATGATTCTCTTTACTGATGAGCAGGATCAGCAGCCTAACTGCCTGGCAATGACGATTCTCTGAATCTCCGAAGTTCCTTCCCCTATTTCAAGGAGTTTGGCATCCCTTAAATACCTTTCCACTTCATATTCACGCATGTATCCTGAACCGCCGTGAATCTGGATGGCTTGATTCGCTGTACGAAATGCCATTTCGGAAGCGTAAAGCTTTGCATAAGCTGACTCTTTCGTAAAAGGCTTCTTTTGATCCTTCAGCCAGGCCGCTTTATAGACCATATTTCTTGCCAATTCTATTTCCATGGTCATATCTGCAAGTTTAAATTGGATGGCCTGGAAATTGGAAATCGGCTGGCCGAATTGCTGGCGTTCCTTAGCGAATGATAGTGCCCTCTCAAATGCTGCCTGGGCAATACCAACTGCAAGAGCTGCAATAGAGATTCTTCCGCCATCCAGGGTATACAAAAATTGCTTAAACCCTTTTTTTGGATCTCCAAGGATATTTTCCTTTGGCACCCTGACATCCTGAAGTATGATTTCACAGGTATTTGAAGCCCTTACTCCCATCTTTTCATAATTAGAGTTTATGGTCAGCCCTTTCGTATCTGTCGGGACGAGAAATGCTGAAATAATATTTTTCCCTCTGCTGTCTTTTCCGGAAACTGCCGTAACCGTAATGGTGCTTGCGTAGCTGGCATTTGTTATCCAGCATTTTTCGCCGTTCAGCACATACTCATCACCTTCAAGCACTGCACGTGTCCGGGTTCCCCCTGCATCAGATCCTGCATTAGGCTCTGTCAGTCCAAACGAAGCCAGTTCCTCTCCTTTTGCAAGAGGCACCAAATATTTTTGTTTTTGCTCTTCAGTCCCAAAGTAGTAAATGGGGCTGGATCCCAAGGAAACGGCAGCCGCATAGCTTAAGCCAGTTCCTCCGCATGCTTTGCCGATTTCTTCCACCGCAATGGCATATGAGACTGTGTCGCCGCCAGAGCCTCCATATTCTTCAGGAAACGGAATGCCAAGCAGTCCTAACTCCCCGATTTTTTTAAAAATATCTTCACCGAAACGGGAATGCTGATCAAGTTCAATCGCTTTAGGCTTAATTTCTTTTTCAGCAAAGTCCCGTACCATTTCTTTAATCATTTGCTGTTCTTTTGTAAGTTCAAAATTCATGAAAATCCTCCTCAGGTATATTGTATGTCCTTCAAGACCGACCGGTTGGTCTGCCAAAGCCGAAATGTAAGCGCTTAAATTAAATTGAAAACAAAAGATTTCAGAGAAATTCTCACTTTACTTCTCTTTTTTCTTTGCTTGGTCTGTCAGCAGAGACTGCAGAACCAAATCGACAAAAATGTCACCAATTTCATCTATCGTTTTTTCTCCGTCTTTTTTGTACCATTTATATGACCAATTCACCATGCCCAGTATGCTCATGCCTGTTATTTCAACCGGCAGCTCTGGCCTGAAGACCCCCAGTTCCTTGCCTTCCTCGATTACTGCAAAGATCATTTCTTTATAACTTTTACGTTTTCTTCTAATTGCTGCTTCATATTGAGGCTTCAAATACATGCTTTCCTGATAAAATACCGAGATGTGGGGTTTATAGAGGTCAAATACTTTTACAAAAGACTTGATGATCATTGTCATTTTTTTTGCTGGAGATGCACTGGCGGCTATTGCTTCCTGCGCCTTTGTTAAAACATATGTAATGAACACATCATGGATGACAAACAATAGCTCGTCTTTCGACTGGAAATGATGATAAAAGCCGCCCTTGCTTGTACCGCATTCCTTGACAATTGTATTAACCGTAACACCATGATAGCCATATTCCTCAAAAAGAAGAAGTGATGTTTCGATGATTCTTTCTTTTAAATCCGTAGGGCATCCGCTCCCCCTGCCATGCCTGCATAAGGCTTGGCTAATGATGAATTGCCAGCGATAGATTAATATTAACAAATAAACTGAAAATAAGTCAATTTCTTAATTATTAAAATAGATAAAATTTTAAGAAATGCATCTGCCGCAATCTGCACTAAAAATGCCTGCTGAAATCAGCAGGCATACTGGGAACTACACATTCATTTTCTTTTTGCCGCCCATATATTGGCGCGGGGTTCCATAATACATTATTTTATTGAATTCCGGGAAAACCGATTCAAAGGTGACATAAATCGGGCTGTCCACCAGCCAGGGGAAATGCTGAAAAAATACCCTGTCTCCATGTATGATCGCTTCCAAAGCTGTCGGTATTTCCTTCATAAAAACCATATATCGCACTCTTGATATATTTTCATCAAAATCTCCGCTGCTGATATAAACTTTGCCTGAAAGCAAGAATTGTCCAAGGCGCGGCTGCCATTCTGCAAGGAATTCATCTCTCAGCTGAGGATTAATGCTTCCTTTGTCATACGAAGTGCCGATGCCAAGAAACAGCTCACCTGTTGCATCAGAATGTGTAAGTGTATATTTCCTGCCTTCTGCCGGCATGCTTTTTGTCGCAGGAGGTCTATAGGTGACAAGCAGTTTTTCTGCATTGAAGGTCATGGGAGGCCATTCTCCTTTTTAATTCCGGGTTTACCTCATCCTATGCCAAATGCCCAAAAATGGTTAATATCTGCCCTATATTTTCTGGATCTCCGCTGAAATCATTTGCCACTTGCCATTGTTGTATTCCCAATCGGAGATCACCTCGGCCAATGCATCTGCATGGTAAGCGCCGCTTATTCTTTGGATGCCCCTGATACACTTTTTGTTTCCGATTACCTTGATAATTTTCATAGAAGAGTATGGGTCGATAAGAAGTTCGGCAGGTTCATTCAAACGGCCCTTTTGATAAATGCCAAGCCTCTCATATTCCTCCTTTCGGGAGGATACATCCATGATTACCGGTTTATGATTCTTTAAGGTAATCTTAGCGAGATATCCGTCCAAAAACTCCCCTCCGGCACTAACTGGCGGAGGAACCTTTAAGTCCTTTACACGGCCTCCTTTAAAACTGAAAGCATATCCTTTGACGGTTCCCCCGCTCCCGCCTGTGTCTGCTTGTGCAAAAATATCACAAACATGGTCTCCGTTAAAATCGGCAAAGAATAAAGAAGGGTTGTATCCTCCCTCTAGGGGGACCTTTAAAAATTCCGGCGGAGAAGTGACCGTTATAAACATTTTCTTTTGAAATTGGCTTTTTGCATCATATGGTATTCCTGAAATGGCAATTTTATCAGGGATTCCATCACCTGTTACATCCTTCTCTTTGGAAACCAGCAATTCCCCATTATGAGAAAGAGTTTTCTCCGCAGATGCCGGATAACTGAAAATGGCAAAAAAGAAAAGGATAAGATAACTGGAAATAAGGTGGGCTTTTCTTGGTTTCATCGTATCATTCCTTTCAGGTTAAAGGATAAATACTATTTATTCGCTTCCTTCTGCTTTAGATATCGATTGTCCTTCATGAACATTCTCCAAAAATAGAAGAACCCCGGAAACAAAATCGCAAAGCCGACGATATAGGTGGCAAAAACAGCTCTAAAAGAATTGGGGTCCGTAAAGCCAGAGTGGATTGTCACATTGGGATAAACCATATAAGGCAAATGCGCTTTTCCGTAAACATAGCTTGCCAGCAAATACTGCAGAGTAATTGAAACGACAGCAAGCCTTGGCATGGCTTTAATATTTTTCTTTGAAAAAAACGGCAGATATAGGGCAATCCCTCCTATTATGAAAAAAAGCAAAGAGAATAACAGGATAGGCAAATCATCCATCATCTTGTTGTACAGCCAGGCTTCTTCATTTCTCAGGGTAATCATGATCAAAAATGCCATTAATAAAGAAATAGGGCCAGTTATCATGGCATCCTTTCTATACACCTTAAAGGCCTCAAGTTCGTTCGCTTCCTTGGAGTAATCAGACAGCAGGAGCGATGACAAAAACAGCGTGCTGCTGATCGCAAAACCAATAAAGGCATATTCATTCGGACTGGTAAATAACTCAGCCAGCTTTAATGTCTGCTTTCCATTTACTGTTGTGACAAAATGGCCATGAGTGATAGGTAAAACACTGATTAAAAGTGCCGGAATCAAGATCCCGGTGATTCCGGTAATGTAAGTCAAAATCTTCTCATAATCAATCGCTATATGAGAGAAAACCAGAAAGGCGCTTCGCAGGGCAAGCAGCAAAAGTATGAGGCTCCCTGGCAAAAGCAGGATTGTCCCAAGTGTAAAAGCTGCACCGGGAAACAAACTATAGATGGCAACAACGAGCGCGACGATAAATGTGTTGGTCACTTCCCATGTCGGCGATAAATACCTGTTGGCAATATTGGTGGCTCTTGTCTTTTCACGGTTGAAATAAATCATGGACCAAAATCCTGCGCCAAAATCCATGGTTGCCATAACAGAGTAAATAAAAACAAATCCCCAGAGAACGATACTGGCTATGACTGCATCTGACATATAAATCCTCCTTAAGAATTAGAATCGAGAGCCTGATTGTCTTTTTGCTCTGCCTGATGAATGGCATCCAGAGCACTGTGCCGCTTAAAGTAATACATAAGCACAAAAAGTACAGATACCGCTAAAATCAGATAAACAATCAAAAATAAGATAAATAGCAAGCCAAGATTGGATGTCGATGTAACCGACTCCTTCGTTGTCAGGAAATTATAAATCGTCCACGGCTGGCGCCCCGTACAGGCAAAAATCCATCCGCATTCAATAGATAAAACTGCCAGAGGGCCGGAAATCACAAAGAGCCACATAAGAAAACGCGGAAACCTTTCTTTTTTGAACCACTTATCCCAGATAATCACCGCTGCTGCCAGCAATATCAGCAATGAGCCTATTCCTACCATTGTATTGAATAGGGTATGTATAAATAGGGGCGGCCAATGTTCTTTTGGGAAATCATTCAGTCCCGTCACTTTAGTATCAAAACTGTTAGCTGCCAAAAAGCTTAAAGCCCACGGGATTTCAATTCCCCATTTCACAGACTGTGTCTTTTCATCTGTAAATCCTCCAATTGAAAGCGGAGCATGTGTCTGTGTTTCAAACAGACCCTCCGCTGCAGCCAGCTTTTCAGGCTGATATTCGTATAAATGCTGTGCAGAAGCATGTCCGTTCAATGCTGTAAACAAGGCAAAGATTCCTCCTGCTACTACACTCAGCATTAATGCTTTTTTATGAAATACATACACTTTAGAACCAAATCCCGCTTTGATCATTTTATAGGCAGAAACAGAAGCTACGACAAATGCACCGGTGGTATAAGCTGATAGTGCAACATGCAGTGCTGTGACCAGGAAGCTGGGATTGAAAAAGGCGGCCCATGGATGAACATCCACAATTTCCCCATTTTCAATTCTGAATCCTGTCGGAGTCGCTTCAAATGCATGGACATTAGTAATCAGTACAGCAGAAAATAAAGCTCCCAATGCAACCAGGCTTAAACTTCCGATACGCATCCACGGTGCCACTCTATCTGCAGCATACACATAAATAGACATAAATAGAGCTTCAACGAAGAAAGCATATATTTCTATTTGAAAAGGAAGCGTCATGACCCTGCCGATCACCTCCATAAAGCCAGGCCACAGCAAAGTCAGCTGAACGCCTGCAATCGTTCCGGTAGGGATACCAACTCCGAGCAATACGGCGAATGCCCTTGTCCACCGCTGAGCCATAACGGCATAATGCAGGTCTTTTTTTCTTTGATACATGATTTCCGCAGTCAAAATCATAAATGGCAAACCTACTCCTATTGTTGCAAAAATAATGTGAAAACCCATCGTGGTCCCAAACATAGACCTGGCAATCAGTAAATGATCCATTTTTTTTCTTCCCTTCACTCTTATGGTGTTTCTTATTATTTCCAGAGAAAGAGAATCTATGAAAGAAACCGGCCGATATTTATAAATAAATCCTCAACATAGCTTCTTGGCAGGCAGAGAGGAAATGAATATTCATGTTTTTTATTGGCTCTTTTCTTAAAGATTTTGTTTTTTTAAATTTGTTATGTGAGGCGTTCCCATTGTCATGTCAAGTTGATTGGAGCGTAAGGTGGGGGACTCCTGTGGGATTAGCGGGAAGCAAGCATCCTGGATCGGAAATCATCCACCATGTTTCATAGCAACAAAGTTTACGAAAACAGCCTTTATTTAAGATCGTAATATAATTAGCCACAAACTATATTTACACCTATAATTTTTACACGTATAATAAGAAGGTGAATTAAAAGATGGGGGATGGATAAAAACCATGTTCAAGGATGAGATAGGGTTTACTGCCTCATCAACCAGCAAAAAAATACGGGGATTGGTAAGTAAAGTATTGAAGGGATATAACATTACAGCTGAGCAATGGACCGTGTTAAAAGAATTAACCTTTGTATCCAGTCTCAGCCAAAAGGAATTATCCGCAAAAACCGATAAAGATCAAGCTACCTTAACAAAGATATTGGATTTGCTTGAAAAACACGATTTAGCCACAAGAATCCCCAATCCTGAAGACAGGAGATCTTTTCTCGTAGAAGTCTCTGAAAAAGGAAGAAATACTGTTGAAGCGGCTCTGCCTGCAGTGGAGGATATGTATGGCGAAATACTTCAGGGAATAACGGATGAACATCTTCATTTATTTATGAATGTTCTCGTTACAATACAAAGAAATATCAGTAAGCACGAAGCATCAAATTGCCTTACTGTATCAAAGAAAGAAGGATAAGTTTTGAAACAGCAAGCACCTGTCAAATTATGGACCTGGCAATATATCATCATTATTATTATGACTTTTTTATTTTTCCTTATCCTTCAGGCACTTATGGGCGGCTTCCCGGCTTTTGTCGGCGAGATTACACATGATCCCGCAAAAGGCGGATTGATGACAACCTCTTTCATGCTCGCTGCTATATTTACAAGGCCGTTTATCGGTATTTTTATGCATAAGCTGAACATGAAAGCCACTTTAATAGTTACATTGCTTTTTGTATTGATTACAATTGGTTTAAGTTTTGGCCGAGCCACCTTTTCCATTTTAGTGATGCTAAGAATACTGCAAGGAATTTCTTTTGGTATTATCTCTACACTTTTTGCAACATTTGCCACTAATTTAATACCTTCTGCCCGAATCGGGGAAGGCATAGGCTATTTTGGAATGGCAACTAGCCTTGGAACGACATTTGGACCTATGATTGCCCTTTCTATGCTGCATTCATATTCATTCAATAAACTGTTAACCGTAATGCTCTTTATAACTATGCTCACTGCAGCAGGAAGCTTTTTTATCAAAAACAATCAGGGTGCCCCGGCTGCAAAACCAGTTCCGGACAAATCCCTTCTCGAATTTGCCTTTGATAAACGCGCCTTTCTTCCATGTTTGCTTGTAGCCTTGTTTTATATTACTTTTTCAGGAATCGTGAATTTTATTGATGGTCTGGGAGCAGCCAACCATTTTGGAGGAAAGGTTTCTGTATTCTTCCTGATTGTAGCTGGAATGATGGTATTCACAAGGCCGTTTTCCGGTAAAATATATGACCGCTTCGGACATAAATTTTTAATTTATCCTGCAAGTGTCTGTGGTATTATCGGCTTGATACTTCTTGCTTTCACACATAACTTTGCCATGCTATCTGCTGCAGCCGTCTTTTACGGCATTGCATATGGAATCATGCAGCCAACCTTCCAGGCTTGGGCTGTCAGCCGGGTAACCCCTGAAAAGAAAGGGACAGCAAATGCCATGTCCCTAAGCTTCATGGATTTGGGCATGGCGATCGGAGCCGGAACTTTAGGCAATGTTGCAGTAGAGATAGGCTATAATGCCACATATGGATTATCCAGCTTCTTAATCTTTCTGCTTGTATTTTTATATATGGCGTTCAGCTTAATAACTAAAACTAAGAAACAACAATTAAACCAAAGTGCGTAAGAAAAAGGCCCCCATTTATCTGGGGGCCTTTTTCTGATTTTACATGTAAATAACTTTCACAGATTGATGGAATAGATCCTTGCTTCGTGTGGATGTAACATCATTTTTTCTGCTTCATCTTGGACACATTCATAATTTGCGAGAATCAGCTCTTTATTTTTATCAGCTAACTCCGCGGGCAGCATAAATTCATTTTTATTATCGCTATGATTTAAGATGATCAAAAGCATTTCATTATCCAATTTTCGTGTATACGCATACAATTCAGCATGATTTTCTGTCAGATCATGATAATCTCCATAAACCATTGCATCTCTATCTTTCCGGATGGAAATTAGTTTTTTATAAAAATTCAAGACAGACATTGGATCCTTCTGTTCTTTTTCTGCGTTAATCGTTTTATAATTCGGGTTAATCCCAATCCATGGAGTACCTGATGTAAATCCTGCATTTTCCTCATCATTCCATTGCATAGGAGTCCGTGAATTGTCTCTGGACAGCGGCTGCAGGCTCCTTAGAACTTCATCTGGATGCTGCCCTTTTTCCACTTCTTCACGATATTTATTTTTCATGGCTATATCCTGATAATCCTCAATCTTATCGTACCGTATCCCAGTCATGCCGATTTCTTCGCCTTGATAGATATAAGGAGTCCCGGGAAGTGTATGGGTTAAGACTGCCAGCAGCTTTGCTGACTGCACACGGTATTCTTTGTCATTCCCATACCTTGTAACTTGTCTTGTATGATCATGATTGTTAAGAAACTGCGAATTCCACCCATTCCCCTTAAGCCCTTCATACCAATCCTTTTGTATGCGCTTAAATCGGAGCATGTCCCATGCCGGCATCTCATCGGCAATTTGGAAGTGGAACAAAGTATTTAATTCATTTCTGTCTTCACTTACATATAACAAACCTTCTTGCGGGCTGACAAAAGGAATTTCGCCAACCGTCATGATATCATAATTGCTTAATACTACATGGTGCATTTCCTGTAAATAATCATGGATACCTGGGTTATTTGCCAGGTATGATAAGTTAAATGGATCTTCAGCATCAGGATATCCTTGCTTCTTTGCAAGCAGATTAATTACATCCATCCGGAATCCATCAATTCCTTTATCCAGCCAAAATTTCATAATACGGTATATTTCCTGGCGGACATCAGGATTTTCCCAATTCAGATCAGGCTGTTCTTTTGCAAATGAATGAAAATAGTATTGATCCGATGTTTCGTCATAAGTCCACGGTGAAGGTGCAAAATAGGAACGCCAATTATTCGGCGGTCTTCCATCTTTTGAATCTTTCCAAATATACCAGTTTCGTTTAGGATTATCTGCAGATGACTTTGATTCCAAAAACCAAGGATGACGATCGGAAGTATGATTGACCACCAAGTCCATAATGATTTTCAGCCCGCGCTGGTGTACTTCCTCTACCAGCCTTTCAACACTGGCCATATCTCCCGCCTTCTCCATGACTCCGCAGTAATTGGAGATATCATAACCATTGTCTTTATCGGGTGAATCATACATTGGATTTAACCAAATGACATCTATGCCAAGATTTTTAATATAATCCAGCTTTTCTATCAGTCCCTCAATGTCTCCTACTCCATCTCCATTTGAATCAAAAAAACTCCTCCAGTATACCTGATAAACGACTGCTTCTTTCCACCATGTTTTTTTCATATGCTCCCCCTATTTTAAAGGCTCTCTTATATTGACTCTCGATTTCCGCAGCCCCACTTCCCGCAGAAATCCACATTTTTAAGAGAGCTATTTGGTACTTATAATGTGTTACCCTTCTTTTTTTTCAGCACGTGCAAACGAGCTAAAACTACGCCTTCATTGCTCCTGGATACTTCTTTTATAGCATAATTACGCAGGAATTGGAAAGTTTTCCGTATCAAAATACGGTTTGAGGAAGGATGCTTTTAAATGGTAAGCGCTCTCAAAATTACCTGTTGAGTCCGCTGAATAGGAATCCGTCTTCAGGAAGAATATTTCACATTGGGTCCCAATTTCACGGAATCCCAAAATCAGCCTTGCAAATGTATCAGGAATAAACAAAAAAATCCCTGAACAGTTAGATGCTGTTCAGGGATTATCTCTATTGCTCCGTATCTCTTAAGACTGTTCTACGTTTGGATTGGAGTCTTCTAAACCGATCTTCCAGATTTCAGCTGCTTTTCCGCTTTCTGTTTCATCAATGATAAACGATCCGTTGGTATAGCGGTCGGTGAACCTTAAACTTCCAGCATGGGAACTTTCAATTATCCCCTTTTCCGTTCTGATAAAAATGGTGTCGCTGTTTACAACGGTTTCAAAACCAATGACCCGGTGCGGGTGAGACTTTAATTCCCTAAGCACAACGACCCCACGTTTGGCACGGGAAGACTTTTCAAATTCAGTAAGCTTCATTTTCTTAATCGCGCCTCGCTGGGTAACAACCAGGATGCCCTCTGCTGAATTCTTTTGAAGCACCTTGCCGCCAACGACGAAGTCTCCGTCTTTTAAGTTCATGCCTTTTACTCCGGCAGCCCTGACACCGACTGCACCAACTTCTTCTTCATCAAACCATAAAGCAAACCCATAATGGCTGATCATAATAATGGATGTGCTTCCATCAGTAAGATGCACATCAGCCATTTCATCATCGCCTTTCAGATTTACGCCGACAAGAGGTTTTGAATAACGCTGAGCTTTATAGGAACGCAGCTCGGTTCTTTTCACCATTCCGTTCTTCGTAACAAATAACAAATATTGCTGCTGTTCAAAGTCCTTAATCGGGATCATTTTAACTATTTGCTCATCACGGCTAATTGGCACAATGTTGGCAATATGCTGCCCTGTTTCTTTCCAGCGGATATCCGGCAGCATATGAACTGGACAGTACAGGTAATTCCCTTTGTTGGTGAACAGGAGGATAACATCCGTTGTATTGGCTTCCGTTTTCTGAAGGAGCCTGTCAGAGTCCTTCATGCCGAAATCAAGACCCCCTGAGGCAGCATACGACCTGAGAGAAGTTCTTTTCACATATCCTTCCTTCGTGACTGTGACCATAACATCTTCGCTGGCTACCAATACTTCCAGATTAATTTTAATTTCTTCTATTTCGTTTTCAATTCTAGAACGGCGTGTATCGTTATATGTTTTTTTAATGCTTTTCAATTCTCTTTTAATGACTTGAAAGAGTGTTTTTTCATTGTCCAGAATGGCCTGCAATTCCTGAATCTTGCGGTTAAGCTCTTCTGCTTCAGACTGAAGTGCAGTGATATCCGTATTGGTCAAGCGATAAAGCTGCAGGGATACGATTGCTTCAGCCTGCGGTTCTGTAAATTGAAACCTCTTTATCAGGTTATCCTTGGCATCCCGTTTATCCTTGGATGAACGGATGACTGCAATAACCTCATCTAAAATGGATAACGCCTTCATCAATCCATCCACAATATGTGCTCTGTCCTGTGCCTTTTGCAGTTCATAGCGTGAACGGTTCAGGATGACTTCTTTACGGTGGCCGATATATGCATCAAGAAGCTTTGGAAGACTCATTAACATTGGCCTCTTTTTATATATGGCCACCATATTAAAGTTATAGGCTATCTGAAGATCTGAATTTTTATAAAGATAATTCAGCACGCCTGAAGAATCTGCTTCTTTTTTCAATTCTATGACAATCCTTAATCCGGTCCGGTCCGATTCATCACGAACCTCAGAGATTCCCTCCACTTTTCGGTCGAGCCTGAATTCATCGATTTTTTTGACCAGATTTGCTTTATTTACTTCATAAGGGATTTCTGTCACAACGATCTGCTGCCTGCCTCCGCGCATATTCTCTACTTCGGCATTGCCGCGAATAATAATTTTGCCTTTTCCGGTTTCATAGGCTTTTTTTATGCCTTCAATCCCCTGAATGATGCCTCCTGTCGGAAAATCTGGCCCTTTTATGACTGTCATTAATTCATCGACAGTTGCATCCGGCTTGTCCATTCTCATAATGGCTGCGTCTATAACCTCTCCTAGCTGGTGAGGCGGAATCTCTGTTGCATAGCCTGCTGAAATACCAGTCGATCCATTTACCAGCAAATTAGGGAACATTGCAGGAAGAACAACCGGCTCGTTTGAGGTATCATCAAAATTGGGAATGAAGTCTACCGTCCGTTTATCAATATCCCGAAGGAGCTCTGCCGCAATGGCTGATAGCCTTGCTTCTGTATAACGCATCGCTGCTGGAGGATCGCCGTCAAGGCTGCCATTGTTGCCGTGCATCTGCACCATAACATTTCGAAGCTTCCATTCCTGGCTCATCCTGACCATGGCATCATACACAGATGAATCTCCGTGCGGATGATAGTTCCCGATTACGTTTCCTACCGTCTTGGCTGATTTTCGGAAACCTTTATCATTTGTATTCCCTTCCACATGCATCGCATACAATATGCGCCTCTGGACCGGCTTTAGCCCGTCCCTTGCATCAGGGAGCGCACGGTCTTGGATGATATATTTGCTGTATCTCCCGAACCGGTCTCCAATAACCTCTTCAAGGGGCAAATCATGAACTTTCTCTTCTAAAGACATTAAATTTTGACCTCCTCTGATATCGACATATTTTCATTATCCAAAATATTCGACTCTTCTTCGAGACCAAACGCTACATTAGCTTCAATCCATTTTCGGCGCGGCTCTACTTTGTCGCCCATAAGGGTCGTAACCCGTCTTTCTGCCCGTGCTCCATCATCGATTTTTACACGTATTAAAGTTCTTGTTTCCGGGTTCATGGTGGTTTCCCAAAGCTGGTCGGCATTCATTTCTCCTAAACCTTTATACCGCTGGAGCATATAGCCTTTGCCTACCTTTTTGATTGTATCCTGAAGTTCTTCATCACTCCACGAATACTCTATTACTTCCTTTTTCCCAGTCCCTCTGCTGACCTTGTACAAAGGTGGAAGCGCAATGTATACCTTGCCTGCTTCAATCAGCGGCTTCATATATCTATAGAAGAATGTGAGGAGCAGCACCTGAATATGGGCACCGTCAGTATCCGCATCCGTCATAATTACGATTTTATCATAATTGGCATCTTCCACATTGAATTCCGGCCCTACCCCAGCGCCTATTGCATGTATAATGGTATTGATTTCTTCATTTTTAAAAATATCCTGCAATTTTGCTTTTTCTGTATTGATAACCTTGCCCCGAAGAGGCAGAACAGCTTGAAAACGGCGATCTCTGCCCTGCTTGGCAGAACCTCCTGCCGAATCACCCTCTACCAGGTACAATTCATTTTTTTCAGGATTTTTAGATTGAGCGGGCGTGAGTTTTCCTGATAAAACAGCATCAGATTTTTTTCTTTTTTTACCGCTCCTGGCATCTTCACGGGCTTTCCTTGCTGCTTCGCGGGCCTGAAACGCTTTAATGGACTTTTTGATCAAAGAGCTGCTTGTATTCGGATCTTCTTCAAAGAAGTATGCTAAATGCTCTGTGACAATACTGTCAACTGCTGAACGCGCCTCACTTGTTCCAAGCTTCCCTTTTGTCTGGCCTTCAAATTGAAGAAGCTCTTCTGGAATCCGGACGGAAATAATAGCAGATAAGCCTTCCCTTATATCTGTGCCTTCCAGATTTTTATCCTTTTCCTTCAGCAGGCCCGTTTTTCTTGCATAATCATTAAAAGCCCTGGTCATTGCTGTTTTAGCCCCGACTTCATGTGTGCCTCCATCTTTTGTACGGACATTGTTAACAAAGCTCAGAATATTTTCTGAATACCCATCATTAAACTGAAAGGCAAAATCGACTTCAATATTGTTCTGTTCCCCTTCAAAGCTTACCACGCTGTGAAGGGTATCTTTTTCTTCATTTATATATTCTACAAATGCTTCAATGCCATTTTCATAATAAAAGTTATCATGGTGATCATGCCGCTCATCTATTAATTCAATCTTCATTCCTTTTAAAAGAAACGCAGACTCTCTTAGGCGTTCACAAAGTGTTTCATAATTGTATACGGTAACCGAAAATATGGATGTATCGGGTTTAAAATGAATTTTAGTTCCCGACTGATTGGTTTTGCCTATTTTTTCCAAAGTAGTTTCTGGTTTGCCTCCATTTTCAAATCGCTGTTCGTAAATGAAGCCATCCCGCTTAATTGTAACAACGAGCCATTCTGAGAGGGCGTTTACCACTGAAGCTCCCACACCGTGAAGCCCTCCGCTGGTTTTATAGCCTCCCTGGCCAAATTTCCCTCCTGCATGAAGGATTGTCAAAATGACTTCAGGTGTCGGCTTGCCGAGCTTGTGCATTCCGGTCGGCATTCCCCGGCCCTTATCTGTCACGCTGATACTGTTATCTTTATGTATTTTAACGATGATGTGGTCTCCGTAGCCAGCAAGCGCCTCATCCACGGAGTTATCAACAATCTCATATACCAAATGATGAAGTCCTCGTGCATCGGTGCTTCCGATATACATTCCTGGACGCTTTCTCACCGCTTCCAGGCCTTCAAGGACTTGAATCGCATCATCATTATATTCGATTGTACTAACTTTCTTTGCCACAGAAATTCCCCTTTCCTTGCAACAACAACACTTCTGGGCCGTATCATTCAGTATGATATGACTCATAAATAAATAGGCTTTATATTATTAACTTCTTATATGATAAGTATAATCCAAAAGAAGAAAAAGAACAAATGTTCTATTTTTGTTTTCCATCATGATTACCATGACAGCAATGACATGTAAATATTCCTTTGCATCTTGGCATTTAAATATGCTTCTTGTTTTCGATTGTTTTAATTTGGAGTCCATAAAAAAAGAGCGGGGCTTTGTCCGCTCTCAGCCTTACTTTGTAAGGGCATGTTCCACTTTGATGCAGCGATCCATGATGACGGTGTAACCTTTTTCTGTTAAGAAATTATACGCTTCTTCATTTTCAAGCCCCAGCTGTGCCCAAAATATATCCGCATCGACTTCGTCGAATTCCCTGGCGATCTCCGGCAGATATTCGGAGCGGCGGAAAACATTCACAATATCTACATGTCCTTTAATATCTTTTAAGGAAGCAACTGCTTTCACTCCAAGAACTTCTTCGACAGAGGGATTTACCGGTATGATTTCATATCCGCTATCCTTCATGGCTTTTGAGACCATATAGGATGTACGTTCCGGATTATCTGATAGCCCGACCACAGCAATTACCTTGGCCTTTTTTAATATACGGCCGATTTCTTCCCGGCTTGGAATATTCATTGTCATGATTTTCAGCTCCTTAGTTTTATTCTATTTCTCGTTCAGGAGGCATAAATCCTGTTTATCTTTAAATTTTAGCATATAAACAAACAGGAGAAAAATCTTTATTAGCCTTTAATATAGAGATATTGCTGACTTTCCCGCTGTTTTCATGCAAATTTCTCCTATAAACGGCTATCTTTCCCCTAAAAGAGTTATGCTTCACCCTGAGCCTTTCTTCTGTAAACAAATTTCGTCCACTGATCTGCACATATGGATACGAGTGTGCCAAACACCAGGCCATTATTGAGCAGCGAAACGATAATTGGAGGAAGCCCCTGAAAGGCTGTGCCGGGAACAAACATTAAGCCTACTCCGCTTAATAGTGACACGCCGATAACCGTACGTATTCTAATTTGTTCTTTTTCTTTTTCGAATTCCGCAAACGCCATGCCTAGCATGCCGGTAAACACTACAAATGTCACGGAATATCCGACTGGAATCGGAACGGCTGTAAAAATGGCCATAACCTGCGGGAAAAAGCTTGAAACGGCAATTAAAATGGAGCCGAGCAAAAACGGCAGTCTGGATGTCATCCTCGTTGCGGCAATAAACCCCGCAGCACCTGAAATCGGGACAGGTCCAACTGCACTGAATACTCCTCCTAATATCTGGTTTATACCGGCTGCCATGCCTGCTGATTTAAGTTTTGCCTTGCCTCCTCCCGGGTTTATTGAATCCATGGCCATTTCTGCTAAACGGATGCTTGCTATCATATTCGTCAGCAAAAGCAGTGTAACAAATACTGCTGTCATGATCATCCCTGAATTAAACTTTGGGGAACCAAAAGCAAACAGCTTTGGCAGTGAAAAAAGCTGATCTGGGGAATAGGCAGCCTTCTTCGCTGCTCCGAAAACTGCAAAAAGAAGCCAGCCGCAGGCAAGGGAAATTAACACTCCGTATCGCCGGATGGATTCCTTTTTATGTTTTGTCACATAAAAAGTGATCAGCACAGTCAGCAGGCTTAATCCGGCAATTTTCAAATCAGCTTTATTTCCTGTATACCCCAATCCAAGCATACCGTTTAAAAATGATTTGCTGAGCTGCATAACCAGAAGAAGCAGATAGATGCCCATCACAACAGGCGTAAAAAGGCGGCTGATCACTTTTATCAATCCTGCTGCACTAAGTATGATAAATAAGATGCCGCTTGCAATCAAGGCTGTCTGAAGGGCTCTTAGGGTATCAGAGCCTGATGCAAACAGTGTGGTGCTGAAACTTGCGTAAAGGGCAAACACTCCCCACCATAAACCTGCCGGCCCTTCATTAATAGGCAGCCTGTGCCCGCAGGTTACCTGGATGACTCCGGCAACACCAAGAACAAATATTGTCCTTTGAACAAATTCTGCTGCTTCATGACCCGTTAAACCGAATAAGTCTGCAATCGCAATGGGCGCTACGATTGAAGAAGCAACCATAAAAGCGATCCATTGCAAAGCGCCAAATAAATTTTTCATAACAATCTCCCGTTTTCATCAACTAGTCTACTACATTACTATTTTAACATAACTGCCTATTGCCAGGGGAAGGGACAGGAAAGTTTTGGATGCAAAGTACCGGCAATCTCACATGGTTTAAAACTTTCATGAATAAAAGCCGTAAAATTCATGGAATAAAAAATCTCATAGCCGATGGTTTTTTTGCATAATCATGATAAAATATAGAGTACCTTGCTTACTGGCTAAAGGTTTACATGCTTTTTGGATAAATGTACGATAGTGACAATCTGCCAAAAGCAATCATACATACAAATAAATACATATAAGAAAGGGCTGCAATATGTTACTAATTATTATCACATTGGCGCTTGCCTACCTGCTTGGTTCTATTCCTTCCGGCTTGATTATCGGCAAGATCTTTTATAAAACGGATATCCGTGAACACGGAAGCAAAAACCTCGGCGGCACCAATACTTTTCGGACGCTCGGCATTAAAGCCGGAATGGCTGTTACCATAATGGATATATTAAAAGGAACACTGGCTACTATGCTTCCTATGATGATCGGAGCTCATATCCATCCCCTTCTGGCAGGAGTTTTTGCTGTAATCGGCCATATGTTTCCTGTTTTCGCAGGGTTCCGCGGAGGAAAAGCTGTAGCTACTTCAGGAGGAATCGTACTTGCCTATGTCCCCCTGCTGTTCGTTGTAGTCTTAGCCGCCTTCTTTATTGCGCTGTATTTATCAAAATATGTGTCTCTTTCCTCCATGGTGGCTTCAATCGTTTCACTGGCCTATGCCATCATTTTTAAGTGGAGCGACTGGCCCCTGATAATCGTCCTTGGAGTGCTGGCTATATTTATTTTTTATCGCCACCGTGCAAACATTAAACGGATTCTGGATAAAACCGAGCCAAAAGTAAAATGGATTTAACAATATATTCCCGCCGTCCCAAATCAAAACATAAGGGCTGGCATTTAATTTTCGCAGCTGTCAGTAAAAAAGAAAGGAGCTAATATGAAGCCTCTGCAAATATCGGCTGAAACTGCCATTAAGCTTTCAAAATCACTATCAGTGCCAATTGAACAGATCATGCATATGCCTCCGCATATTCTTATCGCAAAAATAGCTGAAATGGAAGCAAAGGAAAAGGAATAAAGAACAAGAAGAGAGCCGCCAAAGGCAGGTCATGCCCGAGATAAGCTCTCTTTTTTTTTGTCCTGTTTTTATAACCCCAAGCTCACTTCTGGTGATGGACTACTTTATTAAAGATCTCATGAAAAAGCTCCCACTCTGTAATTTGCTCCTTTAGTTCGCGCACTCCATTTTTGGTAATGTAGTAATATTTCCTGCTTGGCCCCTCCAGAGAATCTCTCCAATAACTTTTCACAAGTTCTTTTTCTTCTAATTTTTTCAAAGCCGGATACAGCATTCCTTCTTTAAATATCAGGTATCCATCACTGATCCTTTTTAATTCCTCGATAATTTCATACCCATACATATCCCGGTTCTTTAAAATTGAAAGAAGCACCATCTCTGTGCTGCCTTTCAGCAATTCGGATTTACGCATTTATCCCGCTCCCTTAACTATATCGCATTATTATATACCCTCAATTTCCATTACATATTAATAATATATAGATAAAAATCTGTTATTTTCTAAACTATATAGTCAGCTTCAATACATTCAGTTAACTCAGCTCACCCCATATAAGAAGTAATAGGTATATAAGCAGTGTCACTGGACGACCGAAGCATTCATATCGCATGACTAAGTAACCCATTATTATAAAGTAGTGCTGTTAATATCTATATTTTAACACAATATAGCAACTCTTCTGAATTTTTTTACACCAGCTGAATTTTTATAGAGAAAAATGATTAATATGATTTAAATTTTCATAGATTTATACTCCCTTACATGCCCCCCCTGGAATCATCGCAAGGGCCAGCTTCCTGCCGGGATGACTCATCGTTCGCTTCTTTACTAGCATTGCTATATACTATTGTTAACGACTAGTATGAAGGGAGACTTTGCTATGAAAATATTTATTAACGATGAAGCAGCAGCATGGTATAAAGATGAGCTTTCGTTAAAAGAAGGAGATTCTCTCCGTTTTTTCGCAAGATATGGAGGATACAGTCCTATACAAAGCGGCTTTTCATTAGGGGTCAACAATACAGATCCCGAAAATCCGGCTGCCCAAACTGAAAAAATGGGCATTTCATTCTTTATCGAAGAAACCGACTCATGGTACTTTGACGGAAATGACTTGCATATTGAGTTTAACCAGAAGTATAACGAACCAGAGTTTTTATACAAAAAATAGACTCTATTAATAATAATTTCTATTGAATTTTAGAAAAAAGGCGTATTATCCCTAGTCGAATCAGCGCAGTCTGCAGACTTCGCTGATTCGACTTAATTAACATTTTTACACCTTTTCATCTATCTATATCTGTAAATTCAGCCATAAGAAATGCCCCCT
>NZ_MLYQ01000064.1:0-38323 GCF_001866725.1 Bacillus sp. MUM 13 | reverse complement strand
TAACATATATGTGATATTTTTTTGTAGGGAGAGGATAAAATGAATACACAAGTATCGATAAAAAAACAAGCTTTAATAAGAAACAAGAAGTTTATGTCTCTAATGCTGGTTAGAGTTCTAACTGGACTATCCTTCGGCATTTACCTTTTAGGTGAGAGCTGGTATGTTGTCAACGAACATAATATGAAATCTTATTTGGGTATTATCCTTATGCTCACCAGTTTACCAAGACTGCTATTAATGACTTTTGGAGGTTTTCTTTCTGATAAATATAATAAAACAAAAATTATGTTTATGTCACTTGTTACAAGAGGAGTATTGGTGTTTATCTTAGTAAGTTTTATTATTATTGAAAATGTAAACATCCTAGTGATGCTTCCGTTTGCATTTTTCTTCGGAATATTTGATGCGATATTTTACCCAGCTAATTCATCTATAGTTCCAGAGTTAGTTGAAAGAGAAGAGCTTACCAGAGCTAATGGATTACTCCAATCGACAAACTTATTTTCAACAGTAGTAAGTCCAATCTTAGCCGGGTTACTATTATCAATCGGTTCCTTCACCTTCCTTTTTTCTATAACTGCCTTTTTTTTGTTGGTCGGTGGGATAGTTGTACGTCTTATTAATACATCAGTTCAGATACAACAAAATAAGAAAGAATCACTAATCGAAAATATCAAAACTGGATATAGCTTCGTAAGAAAGGATAAATTGCTATCTAGCCTAATGGCAATTATTTTTATTGTAAACCTCTTTATAGTTGGTCCAGTCAATATGGCTCTCCCAGTCATTGTTGATGAAAAGTTAGGAGCAAAGGTCCTAACTTTAAGTTATATGCAAAGCGCATTGTTCTTTGGGATGTTAGCTACAACGCTTATCTTTTCAATTAAAAATATAAGAAAAAAACGAGGGTTAATTATACTGTGTGCAATGATTTTATCAGGTTTCTGTGTTTTAGGTCTAGGTTTGATTAGTTACTTATTCCAAGGTTTATTGATTCTTGCTGCTTATGGTGCTTGTATTTCAGTCAGCTCTTTAATTATTGCAATCATTCAAGAAAATACTCCAAGTGAAAAAATGGGGAGAGTAATGGGGCTTACTTCTACCGCTTCACTTGGACTTACACCACTTTCTTATGGACTAACTTCTTTGGTATTATTCTTCGGAATTCCGATTACAGACGTACTAATTATTTGTGGGTGTGTTGTGGTTGTTATAACAAGTTATATAATGTGGAAATTTAACTCTGTTAGAGTGGCTGATTAGGTTAATACAAAACTTTTAAAACTAATTCCTTAAAAGTTGAGTTATTTGGCATAAGGCTTAGAACATTTTGATGTGAGCAGACATATTCGGCATGGGAGCTGACACAGCTCCCAAAAACATGATCGCCACCTTCAACTTTTGTACTTTTTTGACTACTTCTTCAACCGTACCTGCAACGTCTTTCCTTTTTCTTCAACATAAACAACTCCAATAATAAAGTATTTATGACGTATGAAATGGCATTAACGCCTCGGCATGTTTAATGCTTTTCCTTAAATAAATAGGTGAATTTGGATGGTTTAATATTTCTTCAGTAGTTAACCATAACACATCTTCTATCTCATCAGGACTTTTAGGATACGCCTCACCAGATTCATATACACAAAGAAAAACAATATCCACTACATGTTCATCAGTATCTGTAACGAAAGATGTACTGTGTACATAAGTTAACCTCTCTTTTACTTTCACACCGACTTCTTCTAAAATTTCACGCTTTACAGTTCTTTCTAATATATCTAATGAATCTCCTTCTATATCCACCTTACCTCCAACAAGGGAAAGCAGACCACCAGCATGTTCCTCTTTTTTACTTCTTTCTATTATTAGCCACTTATCATTTTTTCTTATAGCACCTTCAACATTTACGATAAACATTCTTAATCCCTCCAATAATTATTGTTTTTATCTTCTTCAAATTTCACTAATTTTCCTTCCAGTTACTATATTCTTCTAAACTGCCCTTCGAATTAAAGGTTACTGGTTGACCTTATTTATTTTGGTCTTATTATATCAGCAGCCAGGGTAGAACGTATCTGCCCGTGGGGCTTTGACCCCGTCAGCTAAACGGTTCGTCCCCTATTTGTAAAAAAAGATTGAGGCTGGTTGGGACTTAATCTCGTATAACAAGCGAAGCTGGGATACTGCATGGAGGATTAGGGGCTACTGGCAAATAACTAATTTAGGAGGAGATTTTAGAATGAATCCGGTCATTGGTCTGGATGCTTCAAAAGGGGAAAGTCAAGTTCAGGCATTTTTAGACAAAGGCAAACCATACCGTAAGAGTTTTAAGGTTTTTCACACTATAGAAGGTCTTGATTTACTTGTAGAGTTTCTGGAGGTAGTTTAGAGAGAAACTGGTAAGAAACCACCTATTGTTCTAGAAGCGACAGTACATTATCATTCCTCTGTTGTTCAGTACTTGGAGGACCGTGTGTATTTATTGATAATCCTGCATCGGTATCATTATGGGAGTATGTACGGGGTGTTCAGCCGCATACGGCACATCGTATCAAGATATAATCAACGAATTCATCGTTACTCTCGGTAAGCCACTGATCACTAACCTCGCAACTGGCCACGGTATTTATAAGGCTGCTATGCCGATTGGCGCGACGGTTAATCTCAATACAAGCAGTAATTCAATAACTGTCGTTGAACCTACGATCAGCATATAATCAGCGATTCAAAAGCCGGGTGCAATGCTATCTTCATAAGGAGGCATTCAGTCAACTTCCCCTACTTTTCTAATACTTCGGCTTGTCGAATTCTTCTAATTGCCTCCAGTTCGTGTTGTTATTGAATGACACGGTCTTCTCCCCATTCTGGTACCATAGCATCTTAAACCTTAGAAGGGTAGAAATTAACGTTCTTCCTGTCCATCCATAAATCAAAAAAATAGTAGACAGTTTTTTATGCAAACGCTATCATTTATTTGCAGCTCTGATTTTATTACAGATAATTCTAAGGGTTACTCTTCATCAGTCTGGCTCTGTTCACAATTCGGGAGGTGATTATTTCTTAAAGTCATAGTTAGCAGCTTCTCAAATTTAATATCAAATAGGAGGATGGTTATTTAATGATTCGGTTAAAAAAATGGTTATACGCCCTGAGTATCTCTGCACTGACAGCTGTAGGGATGATTCCTTCCACTCAGGCAACAGCAGCGAGTGTTAATGGTACTATGATGCAATACTTTCAGTGGTACTTGCCGGACAACGGCACGCTATGGAATAATTTGGGCAGCGATGCGGCGCACCTTAAAAATGTAGGTATAACTGCTGTATGGATTCCGCCTGCGTATAAGGGGGGAAGTTCCAGCGATGTGGGTTATGGAGTGTATGACAAATATGATCTCGGTGAATTTAACCAAAAAGGCACTGTACGCACAAAATATGGAACAAAAAGTCAGTTGGTCAGTGCAATTAGTTCACTGCATACCAACGGGATTCAAGTGTATGGGGATGTTGTTCTCAATCATTTGATGGGAGCCGACGGCGTACAGCAGTGGCAAGCTGTACAGGTTGATCCGAGCAACCGGAACAATACAATCTCCGGAGCGTACAACATCGGCGCTTGGACAAGCTTCACTTTCCCAGGTAGAGGCAATACGTATTCCAGCTTTAAATATGATGCAAATTCTTTTACTGGTGTAGACTACGACAACAATAACGGCCAGAATCATGTTTATCGCTTTACGAACAAAAGTTGGAATACTCCTGTTGATTCCGAGAACGGAAACTATGATTATCTTATGGGTGCTGACCTTGATTATAACAATGCAAACGTTGCAGCGGAAACAAATAACTGGGGAAAATGGTTCGTAAATACCCTAAATCTCGATGGTGTTCGAATCGATGCGGTCAAGCACATTAACTTTAATTTTATGAAAAACTGGGTTAACAATACTCGGTCCGCTACCGGAAAGAATCTATTTGCTGTAGGAGAATACTGGAAAAATGATTTAGGTGCACTCGAGAACTATGAAAACTCAGTTGGCTGGAATATGTCCCTCTTCGATACACCGCTTCATTACAACTTTCAAAATGCTTCTAACAGCGGCGGTGGCTACGATATGCGGAATATCCTAAACGGTACGATGGTGCAAAACCACCCAGTCCAAGCTGTAACACTTGTCGATAATCATGACACTCAGCCAGGACAAGCCTTGCAGTCACCTGTGCAGGACTGGTTCAAGCCTCTCGCCTATGCTACGATTCTAACGAGACAGCAAGGCTATCCAACTATTTTCTATGGCGACTACTATGGCGATACTGCCCACAGTCTAAAGTCCTTCCAATCTGTGATTGACAAGGAATTGAAAGCGCGTACACTATATGCTTATGGCACACAGCATGATTATTTCGATAATGCGGATGTGATCGGCTGGACTAGTGAAGGCGATTCTGCTCACACCAATTCCGGCTTGGCCACTGTGCTCTCGGATGGTCCAGGCGGCACTAAACGGATGTATGTGGGAACGTCACACAATGGCCAAGTGTGGCATGATGTTACAGGAAATCGCACTGATGGAGTTACTATCGATTCAAGTGGTTATGGGAATTTCTCGTGTAATGGCGGTTCGGTTTCAATCTGGGCGAACCAATAATATTCTAATAATAAAGGATAATATGTCCGCTTTTATCACGTTCAATGCTGATTTTTTCCATGATTTAACGGCGCTGGCTGAATAGCCTGTACCTTTTGCAATCTCCTGGATTGTAAGATTATCTTTAAATGAAAGCAGAACCCATGCTGCCTGCTTCGCTGTAAGAGATTCGCAGTAGGTTAATAAAATCTCTTCTTCAAGCGGACGATCATGAAAAACTGCGCTAACTTCATTTAACAGATCATCGCTGGCTGGTGTAAAGCGGGAGTCAAACCCACTGGCTTTGCATACCTTTAAAAATATGTAAATTCGCTCACCTGAAGGCATAGACAAACACAAAAAAGCTCCTATTGTAGATATGTTACATGTTTGTTCCCAAAAACAAACGATCTACAAAGGAGCATCAAAACCAATATTATGGTAGCTCATAAAACGGTTTTTAGTCAATGTTTATCTTTATTGCCTACAGAGGACTTAGCTTGTCCTCTCTTAAATTACGACAAAATTCTGTCATTCCTATTTTTTTTGCAATACATGTTCTATGTTGACCATCTCCAAAAGCAATATGGCCGCAATCATATAAGTAAGCGTTTATTCCCCTATCTTCCAGAAAAAGATTATTTTCAACAAAATAATCAGCCAAATTTCTGCAGTAATCAATACTTCCGTCTCCATATGATTGAGTTAAGGGCTTATAAAAGCAATATTCTTCCTCAGTTAATTCTAATGAACATTTACCAGTAAGAACTTTAAAGCAGTCGTACATACCCAATCTAAATGCTTATGAATAATTTTGTGGATTAATAGTTTTCATTAGTCTCCCCTTGAAATAATTATTTTTAATCCATTAATAAAACTTTTTCTTCCCAAATTAATATTCTGATCATTATAACCCAACTGTTTTAACATGGTATTTGGTTCCATCATTTTCCGAAGCTCTTTGGTTGAATTTAAGGGTTTTCATTTTTTAGTCTTCTGAATTTTCATCATTTCATCATTAGTTTATATCCTATGAAAGGGAAAAATGATTAGTTTTGTTTATTGGAGTGAGTTCCTCTCTTTCAGTACACTCGAACAATTTGATTTGAGCTCATTCCAAGATATAATTTCACATTGTTAATTACGACTTCTCTGAGACTTATTAAATGTGGGATTTAATGAAAAATCTAAATTTATTCCCTTTTCTACTTTCTTTTTTGTAATATTTAAATGTTGCTGAAGGCAATTTTGTAAGTCCTAAATAGCCTTCAATGTTACTCTAAACAACTCACTTTAGTTCTATTTTATAATTATAGACCAAGAGTTCATTCTATCAAATACCAACAGAGTCATTTAAGGTAACTAAATATTTAAAAAGCCATCGATTTTATCGATAGCTTAAATTAGGTTATTAATATATTTTTCATCATTTACATTTAATAAAAATTCAAATAAAAAAGGCTTTTAGAAATAACAAACACTTGAATATAAACCAATGTCCACATGCTAGTGCTATTGATTTTCAATCAAAGTTTTTCATTATAACTTGATGAGTAGAGACTCAATTACATTGGGAGATTGGAGATAATTTCTTGCACTTCATTAAACTTCAACTTAGAAATTTGGGCAGTTTTCTTGCTCTCGGAGAAATGGGCATTAAAAGACTCTCCAATTGTTTGTATATTTATTATTTTTTTTAAATTTACCAGAAATGATCGATGCGTTTTAAAAAAATATAAAGGTAAGCTAGATCCAATAATCTGCAAGGAATCACTAGTTTCATAACTTGTTACCACAGTATGTATTATGGACTTACGGCCTTCTCTTTCAATAAATAAAATATCATCTAAAGGGAGATATAAGTACGAACTTCCTGTTTTGAGTGTTAACTTTTTAACAACATTACCCGATTGTTTTTTTTCGGTTTCTTTTTGGAAATGAATGATTTTTTTTGCCTTTTCCAAGGCGGTGCCAAGCCTTGATATTTCAATCGGTTTTATCAAATAATCTATTGCCGACAAAGCAAAGGCCTCTACTGCAAATTCATCAAATCCTGTCGTGAAAATGACATTTAAATCGGGCATAAATTGTTTACATACTTTTACAGCTTCCATTCCACTCATGCCTGGCATATTTATATCGACTAAAATCAAGTCTGGAGTAGTTTTCATGATTGATTGAACGAGCTCTTCACCAGTAGATACTTCCCCTGTTATAATAAAATCAGGAAATAATTCTATGAAATGCTGGAGAAGAGTCCTAGATGTTTGATCATCATCAGAAATCACTATACGCAGTTTGTCCACTCAGCATTACCTCAATCCTCAATTATCCTTTTATAGAGAATATCGGTTTCCCCTTAAAAAGTTTACATAAAAATGCAGAAAATGATAGGAATGTCCTACCGTATTCCTCCCTGTTCCACTTATTATTTATGAACAAAACAATTCTTCTCCTAAAATATCGGACAGTTGAATAATATCAAAAATATCTTTCACTTGGGGCTGGATGGCCGAAATCTTAATATTAACCTGTACTTTATCCTTTTTTAAGGAATCAATTAAATTAATAAGCAGCCCTATACCTGTAGAGTCTACGAACGGTACTTCGGAAAGGTTAATGTCAATGTTATGAAATGGCTTCAAAGATGGTAAGATTTCTTCGTCCATTATTTCCGTAATTTCTATATCTAAATCTCCATGGAACCAAATTATAACCTCATCTTCGTTTAAAGGTATACTTCTGAAGGTAAACATAGTTACCATCTCCTTTTTAATAAATAATTTTTCCGTTGCTATCCAGGCTGGCCTCCATATTTTTTATATGTTCATTTAATTTCTTTTTTATATTTCCGAATTGGATGATGGTTCCTTCTCTTGCAGATTCAATCTTGATTTTCTTGTCGTTAGGAACAATAATATGGGTGATAATCCCGCCCTCTGAACCTGACTCCTTTATATAAGCCCCGAGCCTAGCATACACTTCTCCACCTCGAAGCACTCCATTTACATTTAGATGCCCTCCTGAGTGTATTTTTGTATTATAACAGCCCTGTCCTTTGATTGTTACATTCCCGCTGCAATATATCGAACTATTTAACGCATATTTCAGATCAATCGAGCAGTCTTCATCATTATAAGAACGATTTTTATTTATCAATTCGTTAATGGTTTTATATAAATGTTTCAGTTGTTCACTTGTATGCCACTGATTTGGTACAGAAGAAAGAAAACTTAAGCGAAGCTGTTCTGCTAGGTTTGAAAATTCTGACTGTAACATCTGTTTTTCACGCTCACATAACTCAATGTATTGAGTTATTAAATTAGGTAAATTCCTAAACTTAATTTCTGACAGCAATTTAATTAAAGGATGCAATCCTTTTTGTTGATGATCCGTTAATTTAAATGCAGGCTCTTTCAATAATTGCTCAATTGATAATAGAAATTTTTCTACTTGAATTTGAATTAAATCCAAAGTATGTATTAATTCAGATAGAAGATAATTATTATGGCCGGAAGACAAGAAACTGCTGATTGCATTTTGATGGATAACTATTGAGGATTTTGAAATGACGGTCGCCAAATTGGTGTTCTTAGCGATCATTACATGACCATCAGCTTCCACATGCATGTTTTCTTGAACGTTACCGAATATATCGATATCGCCTTTGAAACGAATATTTCCTGTCGACATATCAACATCGCCTGTATGAATTAATTTTTGTAAAATGGAGACCTTAGTTAGATTCCCATTTTTCTCGATGATTGGCCTGCCAGTCTCTGTAGCTACAATTTTAGTAGAGTTTTCAATTAAGGCTATACCTTTGCCAGGCTGTATCAGTATAGGATAAACTTCTTTGGCAGGAATGAGCTCATGTGTTACTGTCCTTCCAGGAATGCCGGGAACCGGAGGGACTATAATGCCAATCACCTGACCCTGATTGACTGTAGGAAAAAACTTCATTTCTCTAAAGTCTATCGTTCCATCAGGTCTTACCGCCGGTCCATTATCTTTCCCTTTCACATCAGCCACTATTTGAAGAAAACCATTTTTCCCTTCTTGAGGCTTTACCCCGCTTGCAATAACAAAGTCTGCAGTTTCTTTCGTGTTTACAGCTGACATAATTTCTTGATGATTTAACCCCTGAGTGATGTTTAATGATTCTAATTTTTCCAGGATATCTTTGTATCCTATATCATTTTGAATGACGTAATGTTCCTCAACCTGCAATTCAATATGAACATCAGGCATTAAATCCTTCACTTTACGGTGGATAATCCTCCCCGGTTCAATATGTAAGATTGCATGCACTTTACTTTTATCAATCGTTACATTCCATTTCGTTTCACTTTTATCTTCCATCACTTGAATGTCAAATCTGTCTTCCCTGGAGACAACAGTGGTTCCATTAATTTTCTCTTTATTCTTAAAAAGAGTGACTCCTTTACCAACGGAAATCGTAGGATACATTAGATCACAGGGCTGGATATGAATCTTCCCATCTTTCACCCAAGCTTTTCCGTCAAGATCCGGATTTTTAAATGAAGAATACTCTGGATCATTCTTCATTTTTCTTTCAGCTATATTTGATTCGACATCAATATTTTCTATGAGGCTCTCAATAGTTTCGACAGGCGGTAAGGGTTCTTGTTCCTTAGCAGCAGCCCCGCTATTCACTGTGAGCTTTACTACAGCCGGCTTTATCCGAAAAAGGCCTTTGGATTCTTGCTGAATTACCTCTATTGTTACGGATTCCTTTCCTACCCCCAAAATGGATAAGCCGCTCTCAATAGCTTCACTTACATTCTTCCCTTTTGATAGTATCATTTGAGCCATTTGAATCTACTCCTCTATATTCATGACCGGAGAATTATAACTGGATACATTGCTTTTATCTTTTTGGATCTTCAGTAAAACCATCGTAATATCATCCTTTTGCGCTGTACCCTCCGCAAACGCATTAATAGCATCTATCACCGCACTACCAAGCTCATCTACTCCTTTGGTACAATTATTATTCAAGGTTTCAATGAGTCTGTGAAGATTAAATTGTTCCTTTTTTTTATTAACGGCTTCTATAATGCCATCCGTGTAAAAGAAAACAATATCCTTATCATCTAATTGGATACACTTCTCCTGGTAGACTTGATTGATAAGCCCACCAACCATAATACCTGATACACGGGGAAGTTCATTGATTGTCTCTTTCTCACCGGAAATATGAAGGGGCATACAATGCCCTGCACTGGCATAAGTCAATGTCTTGGTACTCGGATCCCAGTCAGCACAGAATAAAGTCACGAATGACTTCAGAGAACGTAAGTCATTGTAAAGAGCTCTGTTCATGGCAGTTAAGGTATCTCCAGGACCTTGTGTACTTTCTGCCGCACTGCGGAAGGCACCACGTGTCAATATCATGAGCATCGCTGCGGGAATGCCCTTTCCCATCACATCACCGATCACTATTCGAAGTTTCCCATTTACTAATGGATAAAAGTCGTAATAATCTCCGCCTATTAACCGGGCTGGAAGGGACGTGCCGGTAACCTCTCCCCCCCCTACTTTTGGTGTTGGTCCGTTAAGCAACTTTGTTTGAATATTTCTGGCTAAATTAATTTCCCTCTGCAGAGTTTTGTCCATAATTGTGGGTTCTCCATCATTTTGACTTTTTCTCTCCGGTTCCTGATGCAAAAAGGATAAACTATCTAAGAACATCAACAAGCCTCCCCTTGAATGGCCTCTAATATTTTAAAAACACCCACTGTTTCTAAGATTTCATGTGTTTCTTCATCAAGACCCTTTATTTCAATTGTAAAGTTTGCTTCTTGAGATTGATAAATTGCTTCTATAATGATGCCAATTCCTGTTGAATCAATAAATTCCAAATCAGAAAAATCAAAAATTAATTTATCAACTTCATTTCCTAACTCTAAAAAAGGCAGGATTCCATTTATAGTGGATATATCTAAAATTCCAATAATTTTTAAAATCACTGTGGTTTGAAAAATTTCTTTATTCACTGTTAACGACATAGAAATCTCCTCAAAGTTTAAATTTCCTCATAGATTCAAGCATAATATTAGCGATATTTGACAATTCACTGGATTGCAGGTATAAGGATTGAAGTAAATCTGATAAAGTAATCGTAAAATCGGTTGTGGCAGATGTACGGTCATTTGCAACTTTTTTCATTTCTTCTATTTGTTTTATAATGGCAGTGGCATCACTGTATTGGGGTTGTGTTTGTATAAACTCTATAAGTTTATTTAAAAACTCTACAATCTCACCATGCTGATCCCTTGATTTAAGCGTAGCCTCTGTTGATATCTCATACATTTTTGTAACGGATTGGGATGCTTCTGCTTCTAATAGTAAAGAGAGCTGCTGTGTTTTGGCAGCTTGTTCTCTTGTAGCGCTAACCGTTTTATTGAAATAGGATGCCATCTCATTGACACTTTCAGAAAGATCTCCTAACTCGCTTTTATCGTTAAAAGTACTTTTTGCCGTTAAGTCGCCTTTTTCAAGCTGTCCAATTTGGATTTTTATAGCTGATATCCTTCCATATACTACATTGAAGAATCGAGCGGTTAATAAAAACAGTGCCATTAATGATACAAGCCCCGTCACAATTAATATGATGGAATGGCGATAGAGCGGACCGCTCAACATTTTATAATCCAAGGCTACATATACTACATTTCCATCTTTGGCAGGCAAAAACAGCTTGTAAACTTTGTCGCCATCATAACTATTTATATAATGTTTATCTATTGGCTTATTTTTTATGATTTCCGCCAATAGCTGTTTATCTCTTTTATCTTTATAGCTATACTCCCCATAGACGACCTTCTTTATAGGCGGGAAGAGTTTTGTCTCTAGTTTCGGATTTTCAAATACACTCGGATTTAAAACACCGATTTCTTTGATAAAAGTATTTTTTTCTTTAATTTTATCAATCCAGGTTTCAGGTCCTACTTCTTTGGTGAAATGGTAAATTTCATTCGCCTCGATATAGGGATTTATTATGTAGTCCCTTCCAGGTTTAATCAAATAAGCATATTTATAATACCTAGGGTTACTTTGGGATCCTGATTGTGAGATGGGCAGTGCAAACATATTTTTTGCTGAATAAGTCGCCTCTGAAGGTAGCCTTTTGTTTTTATAAAGGCTATCAAGCGCCTTAAATCCATCGTTATAGCCGATTTTTTTAAAGCTGAATCCTATTTCTGAATGCTCAGTAGATTTGACACCTACGATGTCATTTCCTTTTTTTGCGAATAAGGTTATTCCAGATATCCCAAGCTCTTTTTTTATATTGATCAATTCTTGATTGGATATCTCGCTCGAGGACTGATTATTTAGTTTTTCAGCAATTAAATTTCCGTAATTTCCCAAACGTAAGTCTATCTGGTGTTCAATGGATTGTGAAGCCAGGTTCGTTTCATCCATACCCAGTTCAATGCTTTGGGATATAACGGATGCCTTGTTATTGACATTTTCAGTAATTTGGCTTTTGATAAAATACAACTGCACTAAACTGGAAATCATAATAATGACTAGCAGGACAATAACTAATCTGGTTAAAAACTGAATTCTTAATGAATTTGATTTGATCTTCAATGATAGTTCCCCCAATTAAGAAGCGGCCAATTTTTTTAATGCCATTTTATCCAGTTTCCCTTGAATAATAGGCATCTCTTTTATTTTAATAATGCGTCCAGGCACTTTAAACCCGGCAATCCTTGACCTCAAGAAAGAGAAGAGTGAATCTAAAGATATGTCATTATCGGAAACGATAAAGGCAATAATTTCTTCTCCATATACTTTATGGGGGATTCCTATAACAGCGGATTGGAGAATTTGAGGGTACTGAATTAAGATTTGTTCTATCTCGGCAGGGATTACTTGGACTCCCCCTTTTTTTATCATTTGTTTCTTCCTTCCGACCATTTCTAAGGCACCTTGATCGTTCGTCCGTACTAAGTCACCGGTAAAAAACCAACCGTCACCAGTAAAAGCCTCACTAGTCAATTCCTCGTCCTGATAATATCCATCGAATCCATAAGGTGTTTTTATCATTAGCTCACCAATTCCATCACTTGAAACTGCATTCATTTTAAACTGCACGTTTTTGCAAAAAGACCATTTTACTGCTTCGCTTTTTAAGTCATTGGTAAAAGCCAGCAATCCCTGTTCTGATATGCCGTATGCATTAACCAATCTGCAATTGTTGAAATCCTTGACTACTGACATGAATTCTTCATTGATGGGTTCTCCGCCTAGAATGCATAGCTGTACGTCATGTAAAATATTAGGTTTCACACTTTTTGCAAATATGTAAATTCCTTTAAAGATTGAAGGAGTAGTGATGATTTTATTGCAGGTATTTTCTTCTAATAATTTCATTACCAGCGGCATATCAAAGCTTTCAGGAATAACCATTGCTATCTCATTTTTAAAGCAGGTCAATAACCAGCTGATTCCATAAGGGGCTGTATATGGTATTGTCATAAACAATCTGTCTATTTTTGTTAATTCCAGCTCAGATTCAAGTATTTTTGTCCATTCATCAAGTGAGCTTGCCTGCAGCATGACCCCTTTTGGCAATCCAGTACTGCCTGAAGTGCAAGCGATGAAATCTATTCCTTTAGATGTTTCATCCATTGTATAGCCTTGAATGATATGACTTTCAAATCTATTATTCTCGTGGGCATAGATTTTGGTCTGGATAAATTTGGCCTGTGCCCAATCTTTTATCATATCAAAGAAGGAGGTTCGGTAATGCTTTTTAACCGTAAAAATGATATGCGGTCTTATAAGGTTTAGCACCTTTGATAAATCTTCATTCCTAAATTGATGGCTTAATGGAACACAGGTGCCTCCTAATCGATTAATAGCTATTAAAAGGGCGAAATAAACAGGCAAATCCGGTATTAGAACCGCAACTTTTTTACCTTTTATCCCGCCATTTGACTGTAAAATATGGGTATATTCTTCTACTTTAGAATGAATATCGCGAAGTGAATACCCGTTTACATTCGTGAAGAGTATTTCTTTATCCCAGTTTTTATTCTCATCGAAAATCAAATCATAAAATGTTTTCATTTTCCGGCTCCTCCGTTAGCGTAAAAAACAAATTCCCAACCGTATCTATAGCACCTTTGCCTGTAAGCCTGCTTAGCTCGACTCCATACGTTGCAGATAGGTCAAGAATCAGATTCACCATTTGAAGAGAATCGATTTCCAAATCATCTTTAAAAACTGCTTTTTCATGAATTTCTGTCAAAGGTATATTTGTATTCTTAGAAATTAATTCTCGAAAATCATCAAATGTCATTATTTATTGTTCCCTCCTTAAACCATTTGGCTGCTAACTCACGGATTTCCTGAAGTTTATAATTACAGCAATGTCCTTCATGTTCGAATTCGAGTAATGATTTTCCATCTGGGAGCTGTTCATACAGACTGTAAATGTTCTCATCCGACACCATCACATCTTTTTTGCCATGGACCAGTAAAACAGGATTTATAAAATCCATTCTTTCATAAGACGGAAGCATACTCGCCTCTTCTAAAATAAATGAGGTTCTTTCCATAAAATAGTCCGGCAACCGGATTTCTTCATTTTTGAAGGCTGGAGAAACCCCTACCACTTTAAAAATTTTAGGGTTACAGCTTCCATAAACAGCCCAAGCAGCGCCCGAACTGGTTCCGAATAAATGTATAGGTAAAAATGAAAATTGCGAATAGGTAAAATCGATTAAATCATCCATAAATGTTTCCCAGCTTTTTATGGAGCCTCTCAAGCCACTGGAAATAAAGGTTTGTCCTTGACCAGGACCGTCGAAGCTGACTGTAATGAAATCTCTTTTCAAAAAATCCACTTCATAAGTAAAAAGTTCTTCCTTTGAAGAATCCAAGGGATTAATAATGATTACAACACCGACTGGATTTTCCGGATAACGAATTCTTCCATAGCATTGATACATATCTAATGGAAAGTGGGCGTATGTAGTTTCATATTCAGATACGGAGTCGGCAAGTTCAAAAGCCCTTAAACTAACATTTGCCCAATGGGCCTTCTCCTTGTTTCTCTCCGGAATCAGCCATTGATTTAATTGAAAATATAAGCCTGCGGTTTGTAATTTTAATTCCGCTTCGTTAAATTCTTTCATTTGTTTGTACTTTGAAGCTTCTATTATTTTTTTATTAGCTAGTTCATTCCAGCCATTTAACCATTTGTCTTTAGTAAAACGTGATGAGCGTATTCTCTCGAGGTCTTCCTTTTCTACACCATGTACTAGCCATCTATCCCAAAAACCATCCATTAGCCCCGCTGTTAAAAGGGTTTTATCAATTGTCGAAAATGTGTTCTTCTGTGGCATATTATTGAACTTCCTTTTCTATACTCATGTCTAAATGTAAAATAATAATGGAACCCTCAGGAGAGGTATATAGTGAAACACGTTTGGACATTTTCATCATGAGGGTAAAGCCCTGTCCCAAAGATTTTTTCGTCGAGTATCCCGCTAAAAGGGTCATTTTTGGCAATAATTCTAAATCGAATCCTGGCCCATTATCTTCTACTACTATTCTAATCTCTTGATTTTTTTCATCTTTAACAAGGGTCATTTTTCCCTCTTCAGCATGCTTTACTGTATTGGTAATTGCTTCAGAAAGAACCAGCAGCAAACTCATAATGGTGGACTTTTTTATACCCTCCAGCTCAAGGTGATCTTTTGCAATATTGCGGCATTTAGGTACATCGAAGCGGCTCTTTATGGTT
This sequence comes from Bacillus sp. MUM 13, assembly GCF_001866725.1. Taxonomy (NCBI): domain Bacteria; kingdom Bacillati; phylum Bacillota; class Bacilli; order Caryophanales; family Bacillaceae; genus Bacillus; species Bacillus sp. MUM 13. Next base: position 22,904 of record NZ_MLYQ01000064.1, on the reverse strand, counting down.
CCCCGGCAAATTTCAGTTCCTTGTTTGTAAACAAGAACTTGTTCTTTCTCAATGAGCAAAAATTTTTCTTGGGTTACGGCATATATGACATCACGGTAAATTCCCCATTTTCCCTCCGATGATTCCACATGGGTGCTTGTAAATTCTTGCTGAATCGGTTTATCCAAACAAGTAAATAATTCAGTTTTGTATAATGCATACACCTTCAGCATGGCATTTTGAATATCCGGACTTATCGGGTAGTTTTTAATTTCCGCTGATAAATCCTTTGTTTGCCCGCTCCAGATTAGCATTTTCTCACTTAAAAATAGAATAAGTTCACTTTTACCCAAATGGTTCGAATTAATAAAAGAAGGCGTGGATAAAGAAGAATAAAATAATAAATCTTCGTCTATTGAATCAAAATCTGCATATTGACAGAGTTTTTTTGCAATATACCCTCTTTTGGTTCTAAAATTGAGATCTGTATAGTCAATATCGGAAGGAAGAGACGGAGTTTTGAGATGCTTTTGTGAATGATCGTTAAAAACCTTATCAAAAAGTCGTCTCAATTTTACCCCCCCTATAAGATTCCTAAAGGCGGCATAATCGTTATTTCATCTATATATGCACCGGAATCTTGAGTAATTAAATAAAGTAAATGATTGGATACTGATTCTACCGGTATCATACTGGATAGATCAGGTTTAGGTTCAATGTTATCCCAAAAGCTGCTGCTGACTGCGCCAGGAATAACAGAAGTAACCTGTATCCCTTTTTTTCTAAGTTCAACCTGCAAGACCTTTGTCAATCCTAATACACCGAACTTTGAAGCAGAGTATCCTCCACAGCCTGGCAAGGGGGTCGTTCCAGCAATAGAGACTAAATTAAAAATATGCCCCTTCCCCATTTTTTCCATATGCTTACCAAAGTATTTGCAGGTAAGGTATGTCCCGCGCAAATTAACGGAGATCATTTGATCAAAATCATCTGTCGAAGATTCTAAAATACTGTCAAACATTCCGACGCCTGCGCTGTTAATTAAGACATCGACCTTTCCAAATTTCTGTATGGCTTGTTCATAAAATGATTTTACTGACTGTTCATTTTGGACATCCAAATGCAATTCTAGAATGTGATCCGTCATTTTAGTTGTATTGCCTCGGCTTCCCAAAACAAGATTGGCTCCTCTTTCTTTTAGCAGCGAAGCTGTTTCCTTGCCTATGCCTTTACTGGACCCAGTTATTGCAATTGTTTTTCCGTTCAAATTATGTTTGTCCATTTTTTACTCCCCGTCGGGTCCGAAATATTCAAAATAGTTTTTCTCTGTTTCATATAATCCTATTTTAAAAAGATTCGGAAGTTCATCGAATAGCAAGTTCCAAGTCACTATGGCAACGTTTTCCGAAGTAGGGTTTAAATCCGCAAACTCTTGGGTATCTAAATTTAAATGTTTGTGATCAAATTTTTGAAGTACCATCTGATCGATTATTCTATCCATATCTCCGATATTTGCAATCATTCCCGTTACTGGATCCACCTTGCCTTGCACAGTAACCTCTAAATAATAATTATGGCCATGCCCAAATTGATTATTGCACTTTCCAAAAATCGCAGCGTTCTCTTCCGCCGTCAGTTGGCTGCTATGTAAACGATGAGCTGTGCTAAAATGGTATTTTCTTGTTAATCGAACCATTGAAGAGTCCTCCTTTTCTGCATACAAAAAATCATTTTCACGCAGACGGATTTTATGAAGGGTGCAATTTTCCATCATTCCCTCAAAAGCATTCCATAGATACGTGATGATATTTTCCGTGGTGGGAATATTCTTTGCAAAATATCCATTCTCTTTATTTAAAAATTTCCCGTCCAAATTTGAATGGACAAATGCTTTTACCACTTGATCAATATCAGTTATGTTTACGACGATTCCAGAATCCTGTTTTAATTGCCCTTTAACCATGACCTCTAAAGTATAGTCATGGCCATGGCCGTTAGAATGACTGCAAGGACCAAAGGCTTTTTGATTTTCTTCTTCCGTCCAATCGGCGACATTGTAAAAATGTGCAGCTGAAAAATATAGTTTCCGTGAGAGGTAAAGCATTAAAAATTCCTCCTTATTTCCGTAAAAGGGCACGCTCGAATTCTTCTGTCAATGAAACATCATGTTTAAAAACGCCTTTTTTTATCGTAGTGATCGTGGAACTGCCGGGTTTTTTCACGCCTCTTGCACACATACATAGATGTTGTCCTTCAATGCTGACAATTGTGCCCGCTGGATTCAGAACATTCATGACAGCATCCGCAATTTGCTGTGTCATTCTTTCCTGGACTTGCGGTCGTTGAGATGCAAGCTCTATCAATCTGGCAAATTTACTTAAACCGACTACCCGGCCGTTCGGAATATATCCGATATGTGCTTTACCGAAAAAGGGTATGAGATGATGCTCGCAAAAAGTGTAATAAGATATATCTTTTACAACCACCAAGCCTTCATAAGCTTCTTCGAAGGTGGTTGTTAGTGCTGTTTCAGGATCTACACCTACACCCGCAAATACTTCTTTAAACATTTTTGCCACACGTTTTGGTGTATCAATCAGTCCTTCTCGTGAAGGGTTTTCTCCAATCAGTTTTAAGATGGATTTTATATTTTCTTCCAATAAACCTTGTGTTACGTCAACTGTCATTACTTTTCCTCCGCTATTATATTTTTCGCTTTACAATGTTTCTATTAAATCCAGTTAGGATATGTCCAGTTCATTTAATCATTGGCGATATTAACGTTAATTGTTCAGGTTTCCCCAATAAGTATCCTTGGACAATCGGAACTTTTAGGTATTTTGCCTGCGCTAAATCAATTTCCTTTTCTACACCTTCTAAGATTAGTATTGTTTCTGAATTGCAGTAGTCTACAAAAAATGAAATAACAGCTTGTTTTTCTTTGCAGGTCGCTAATTCTTCAGAAAAATATTTATCCAATTTAATGTAATTGGGCTTCATTTCTATAATATTTTGCAGTGATCCTTCACCTTGTCCAACATCATCTAATGCCACATAAAATCCTTGGTCTTTTAATAGGGATATCCCTTTTTTCAATTTTGGAGTTTTCCATATATAATTTTCATCGCTGGTTTCATTTAATTCAAAAACCAGTCTGCCATGAATATAGGGATGTTCCTTCATTAAATTCAGTATCAGGCATTCGAAATCAGAGTGAATCAACGTCGAGGGAAAAATATTAATGAAAAGTAACGGATGATTCTTAGGATTAAAAAATGGGAAATTTATTATTGAGTTTTTAATTGAAAGACTGTCTAATTCGAATAAACACCCTTCCATCCGTGCCCGTTTGAAAAAATCTTCAGGATTAAAATTCCTAATGGCAGGACAGCGCAGCAAAGATTCATATCCATATATTTTCCAATTTATAATGTTCCAGAGAGGCTGATAGACATATTCCAGTTTATTACTCTTCATTAATGTTTTTATATTTTCTCTCATTCGACATCCTCTTTTTCAATGGATTAAACTGTAAATCAACTATATCTTTTTCCTCATATGCGTGTCCAACTGCTAAAGGACCTGAAAAGCAAGGATAAAGGCTTAAGAAACATCATTTTCCATAGTTTAGGTAAAAAAAGGGACATTTGAATACATTTCAAAAAGAAGAAATAAAGTAGGGAAGCCACTCTCGTAGCTTCCCCCTTATCAAACCGTACGTGTCCTATTAAGGCATACGGCTTACCCATATGTAAAAAATGTTTCAAGAGGATGCATTCCAGGCATTGTGCATCCATAAAGCCTGCTTTCAGCCACGTCCGAATCATATTCAAGACCGTACGGTCAGAAACATATTTCTTTAGCACTGAAATCAGTTTTTCATGGGGAATATTATCGAAGAAGCCTTTAATATCGCAATCATAAATATGATTGTAGCCTTGTTCTATATTCCATAGGATAATTTGCAAGGCTCTCTTTACTCCCCGGTTCGGCCTGTAACCTACTGACCAACTATGGAACAGATTGTCCTCAAATTTTGGCTGTAGGACATTCACTACACTCTGTTGTACAATGCGATCTTCAATGGTGGGGATTCCTAGCGGCCTTTTCTTTCCATCCTTCTTAGGGATGTACACTCTTTTTACCGGTTGGGGTTGATAAGTCTTATCTTTCAACTTTCCAAGCAGTTTTAGAATATTTTCTTCTAATTTACCTTCATAGCTTTCTATGGTCTCACCGTCTATTCCGCCTGCACCCTTATTATTCTTCACTTTCATGAAGCCTTCCGTGAGCTTGCGGTCGAATAAAAGTTGTCCATATACACTATGCAATTTGAATTTCCACTCTTGATTCATTTCTTATTCCTCGTCTTTCCTTGATGTACATTCAAACGGTTTTACCACAGTAACTTGATTGTTGGCATCACATCTTGTTCATGACTTGGAGCCATAGGTCATTCCCCTTCCGTTCGTCCGACGTTATGGTCGTCGAACTACTTCCGTACTATGAGAATGTCTGACTTCTCCACCCGTTCTGAATCACTTCGGTTTGCCCTTATAGATTCGAACCCTGCCTGTTTGGTAAGGTGGAGACCTCACGGGGTCATCACTTCTTCCTTCAGAGCATACCCTGCACCATCACGTTATAAGTCACATTTTCCCGTTCTGACTTCTTAGGAATCTGCCTTTTAGTGGGCTTCCTCACTTTTCGAAAAGTCGCCAACTTATCCCGCCGCCGTGCTTCACACTTCTTGCATTAGGGTCTATTCTTGCGCCTGCGGGTCTCTCGATTTTCCGCATCTCCTTCAGACCATATCTCACGATACCGCCCTAGATTAGGCTTCCCGAGCTAGGTCAGTCTCCTCGGGGATGGACTTTCACCATCTGGAATTCTATTCTTCTTTTTCATTCATCCAGCCGTTACACCTCGGTGTCGTCTCTGTCCTTAAAAAGAAGTGAAGGACGCTGGCAGAGCCAGCGTCCGAAGCGACTGCCCGTCGCACAAAAAGAGACCTTAGGGGTCTCTTCCTGGAAAATCATATGAATTTTTTCACTTTAAATAATAGATCTTTTATATTTATCGGCTTCGTTAAATAATCCTGAAAACCTTTGTTTAGACTATCTTCAATATGCATTGAGATGGCATTTGCACTTATCGCAATGACGGGAATGTTTTTTGTGTGTTGATTTCTTTTCAGCTCATCGAAGACTTGATAGCCATTCATGTCAGGAAGGTTTATATCTAATAAGATAAGATCAACTCTCTCATTCTTAGCTTTAGTAAGCCCTTCCGCTCCTTCTTTTGCATAGATTAATGAATAATGCGGCTGCGATTCCATAATTTCTTCAACTAATGTAATATTGGAGGGATTATCTTCAATATATAAGATAGTCGAAATATTCTTTGCTCTTTTTTGAATAAAAGATTCTTCATTATGACCAAGTTCCGGATCCGCTAGTTCAGGTTCCTGCTGAATAGGTAAACTGAACCAAAAAATGCTTCCATGTCCTGCTGTACTGCTTACGCCAATTTCACCATACATGACCTCAACAAGCTGCTTAGTCAGTGATAAACCTATTCCCGTACCTTCAATGCTAGTATTATTTTTTATACGATAAAAAGGTTCAAAGATAGCCGTTAATTTATCAGAATTTATCCCAATGCCGGTATCCTTGAGAAAAATCGTAATATCATTCATTCCCTTTTCCCCGTATATGTGAATTTCCCCGTTCTCATGATTGTATTTAATTGCATTATCGAGTAAATTTAACAATACCTGCCTTAATCGTATAGGATCAGCTTTTACAAAACAGTGATCAAGGTTATTTAAGAGTTCAGCAATTTTTATCTTTCTCTTTTCAGCTAATGGGGTGACCATACCGATACATTCGTTTATTATATCCTTTATATTAACCAATTCAATTGATACCTTTAAACTTCCTGTTTCTATTCTTGAAAGATCCAAAACCTCATTGATCAAGCTTAATAGATGGCCGCCGCTTGTTTGGATTTCCGAAATAAATTTTTGTTGTTTTGCATTTAATTCTTTATCTAATCCCAATAATTGAGCAAATCCTAAAATCCCATTTAGTGGTGTACGCAGTTCATGACTCATTTTTGATAAAAAGTCGGACTTAGCCATATTGGCGGTTTCAGCTTCTTCTTTGGCATTTTGAGTTTGCATTTGAAGCTCGCTGATTTCCGTAAAATCTTCAAATGTCCATAAATTCACCTTGTTTTTCCCCTCTAACAGGACGGGAATATAATTTAGTCGATAAACGTGCCCTCTGTCTGATTTTACTAAAGTAGAATTAGGCAAACCTGCATTTATTATGCCTTGTATTTCATCAGAAAAACTCTTATTCTCAGTAAAATCACAATGGAACTTTCTTGCACTTTCTCCTATAGCACTGCCCTCTGATTGTATGTTTAACATTTTTCTTACTGCTTTATTTACTAACAGGGTACTCCTGTTCTCATCGGTCACAAAAATGGCCGTACGAAGATTATCTATTAAGTTCTGATTTAAAGAGTGTGTTTCTTTTAATTTTAATTCTTGGATTTTCTGTAAAGAAATATCATGAAATGAAACCAGAGAACCTTTTACGGATTCTGATAGATTCAGGGGCTTTGAATTAACAGAAAACCATTTTTTTAGAGAGCCCTTTTCTTTTATTCCAATAATCACGTCTTTCCTTTCAATATGATCGTTTACAGTATTTACTCCTGGCAATTCGTCATATTTCATGGAAGTTCCGTCTTCACTTACAAACTCAATCCCCATTTCCCTGGCTGTAGACTTACCAAACTGTCCAGATTTTATTCCCAGGTGTTTTTCTACATTTTTATTCAAATTGGTATTGATACCATTTTCATCGATGATAAAGATTCCTTCAGACATCGTATGCAGTACGGTTCGATACAAATTTTCATTTTTCCGGAGTTTATCCTCCATATGTTTTCGAACGGTAATATCAATGCTGGAACCAATCACTTCCCTTACTTTTCCTTCTCTATAAACAGGACTCAATGTTGTGAGATAGTGTATCCCATTTATTAAGCCTTCATATACTACAACATCACCATTCCAAGCAGCTTCATAGGATTTCAGTTTCGAATCAATTTGATCATTCGGCATAAATTCATACAAATCTTTCCCGATTACATCTTTTGGACTTAATCCAAATTTATACAATAATTCTCCATCGCATAGTGTATGAATAAAACTATTCCCTTTTTTTAAATATTTAAATATCATTCCTTGCTGCTTTTGAATCGTTTCTTTCAGCTCAATCTGGGTTTTTACTATCCTCTCTTTATGTTTCAGTAATTCTGATATATCATTCCCGACAACAAAAAAGCTTTCGAGAGATTTTTGTCCTGTGACATGTGGTATTACCGTAAATTCCATAGTAATGTCACTTTGGTCTTTTTTAGATATTTTCGCTAAAAAAGTAGTATTTACTTTTCCCTCTTTTACCACATGAAAGATTCCTTTAATATAGTGTTGATCATCCGGTGTATTAAAAAAGCTCAAAAATGATTTAGATAGAAGGTCAGACTTGGAATAATTCAAAATGTCTAATGACGTTTGATTTACGGAGGTGATTTTTCCCTTAAAATCTATTTGAAAAATCAATGAAGGATTTTGATCAAATAGGGTAGTAAAATAACTTGAGGTATGTCCATCACAAATTAAAGTTCTACTGGATTTTGATTTATATGCAGGAAAAACATATAAAACGGCTATAAAAACACTGACGAAATAAAAAAACATCATATTACTCAGATAAAAATCATTACCATAATTAATGGTATATAAGAGCTCAATGCTTAAAAAAAGAATGGCTGCACCTACAGTAATTCTACGATGCTTCAATTTGATTCCTCCACAGTTTTAATTATTTTATTTATATATTATAGGATTATAAATGAACTTATCGTTTCTCCAGCTTGTTTCATCCCTTTTAAAACTATGATTCGCCCACACTCTATCCTATCTATCTTAGCAGTTTTTCGTAACGAAAAAAAAGATATCAATATAGAAATCGTATTTGAGGAGGAATATGCATGTATATTATCCAAACCGTTACACGGGCACAGCGGATAATGGTGGCGTATATACAAACGCAGAATCATCAATAAGGCAGCCTACTTTCATACAGCTGGCGGCACGTTCCATGGTGTTGTAACCGTTTCAGGAATCGGCATTGATAAATTAGATGCTATTTTCTATCGCGCCAACACGGTTTATCTGACTTCATCTGCCACGTTCTCACAAGCAAAAGCTGCAGCCATTCAATCGGCAGCTGACCTTTATGGATCAAGCAGTGCAGAAAAAACAGCCGTTACAATTGCTTTCACTGCAGTAGGGATCAATTAATCAATCCTGTTATTGGTTAGAAAGGAAAACAGCTTACTAAAAGTTGGTTTCCTTTCTTATGATACGTAATTTAAGTACAGACACACTTGCAATTTTGGTGGAACAAATATCGATCTTTGCTTCCCCTATCATTTTGTAAATATAGTTTTTTTTATTCCCTTTGAAATAGCTTCGTAAAATTGATATTTGACGTAAAGGTAAAACCCTTATGCAGGATTCTATTCCTTATAATAAGAAATTATTCTCCTGCTCTCCTATCTCTTTCTCAGAAGAAAAATGTAGAAAAAAAGGGAACACGAGAAGAAGAGTTAGAACGTGAGAATGAACTACTAAGACTAGAGAATGCGTATCTAAAAAAGCTGAGAGCTTTTCGCGAGAATCAGAACGCCTTTCACGAAAGTTGGCATCAAACAGCAAAAGCTACTAATTTCTATGATTCAAACAGAGGTGTTTCTATTTAGATCACTGGTTATCGTTATCACCTATAAGGTGTAGCTATTGGATGTCAGTCTATTGGGGCGCAATTCAAGGATGGTTACACTAAAAAATATCACTGGTAATCTCCAAATTTAGTAATGCATAGATTTTCCAAATGGATAAGCTAATCTAGATAAGTAAAAAAGCGACCATTATGGCGGTCGCTTTTTTACTCATATCGAAGAGCTTCAATCGGTTCTAATTTAGCAGCCCTATTTGCAGGTATGAGGCCGAATATAATGCCTAATCCCATTGAAAAAAGCACCCCTCCCACGACTACTTTTAGAGAAATTAATGCTGGCCAATGAGCAAAACTAGAAACAACGAAAGCTCCACCAACACCTAAGGCAATACCAATTACCCCTCCTATTAGCGTTAACATCATAGCTTCAATTAAAAATTGTAAAAGTATCTTTCCTCTTGAAGCGCCTAAAGCTTTTCTAATCCCAATTTCCCTAGTACGTTCAGTAACAGATACAAGCATTATGTTCATTACACCAATGCCACCGACTAACAAGGAAATGCTAGCAACTCCGGCAATAATTATGGTCATTATATCGGTAACTTTAGTTAATCCTTTTTGAAGTGCAGCTAAATTGAATATTTGATACTTTCCTTTTAAGTCTGGTGATTTTAATTTATTTAGCATATCGACGGCTTCATTTCCCGTTTGTTCCATTTTATTGATATCTTTAACCTGTATAGTTAAAGATTGAATATTATCAGTTCCAAATGTCGTTCCCCATACGGACAATGGAATGAGCATTTCTGGTGCCTCAACTCCAAAAATTGCATTTGTTTTATATATGCCAATAATTTGAAACGGCTGTCCTCTAATCTCAATAATTTTACCAATTGACTTAGAACTCTTAAAAAACTCTTTTTCAGATTTTTGATTAATAAGGACTACATTATTAGACTGGGAAAAATCATAGTCACTGAATTTTTTACCACTTACCATACGAATTGAATTCACGTACAAATAATCCTTAGTAATTCCTTTTATATTTGTACTAACCCTTTTTTCATTATTGGATAAAGGCTCCAAACTTGTATTAGTAGGGATAACATGTGATATATCAGGTATATGTTTGAGCTGAAATAAATCTTCTTGGGTAAAAGTTAAACTATCTGTTGGAGATGTAGTAGGCAAATTATTCTCATCGGGCTGAAAATCGATTTCCAGAGTATTATTTCCAGAACCAGCAAACTGAGATTTTAAAAGCATTGAACCACCCTGACCAATTGCTACAATAGTGATAATTGAACCTACTCCAATAATAATCCCCAACATAGTTAAAATCGATCGCATTTTATGAGATATAATGGAAGAAAAGGCAATTTTAATGCTGTCTAAAAAGTTCATTATCACCTCTCCTATCTTGTACCAATTCTCCATCTTTAATAAAAATCTGTCTAGAAGCGTATGACGCCACTTCTAATTCATGAGTAATAATTATAATTGTGGTACCATCCATATTTAATTTAGAAAGAATGTTCATTACTTGTTCACTAGACTTTGAATCTAGAGCTCCTGTCGGTTCATCTGCTAATATAAACTGCGGATGAGCAGCAACAGCACGTGCTATTGCTACCCTTTGTTTTTGCCCGCCTGAAAGCTGATTAGGTAAGTAATTCAACCGTTCTTCTAGTCCTACTTTAACAAGGGCCTCTTTTGCTTGTTCATATCTTTCCTTTTTTTTAATCCCCCCATAAAGAAGAGGTAGTTCAACATTTTGTAATGATGATAGTCTAGGCAGTAAGTGAAAGTGCTGAAATATAAATCCTATATACTTATTTCTAATCAAAGCCATTTTGGTCTCTTCAGCTTGTAACACATTTACATCATTTAATATGTATTCCCCGTGAGATGGTCTATCTAAGCAACCTATAATATTCATCAATGTAGACTTTCCAGAACCGGATGGTCCCATTATTGATACAAATTCACCTTGTCCAATAGTTAGGTTAATATTTTTAAGTACTTCAACTTCCAATGAACCCTGTTTATAGGTTTTGAATATATTTTGTAAATATATCATTTTTTCACTTCCATACCTGGTTGAATTGAGTTGTCAGGATCTTCAACAACTTTATCTCCAAGTTTTAAACCTTTAGTAACTTGAGTCCATTGGTTATCACTCATGCCAATTGAAATTGATTGTTTTGCGATCTTTCCATTTATTTCCATAAAAACATATGGGGAATCTTCAATATTTTCAATACTGCTATTAGGAACAACCAAACTACTCTTTGAAGATAAATTTACCTGGATATCTACATGGTACCCAGGAGATAAGCCTTTTCCTGATTCAAGAGTGGCTTCAAAATTGTAATAAGAAATATTCGCTGTTTGCTGTAAGTTTCCTGATGTTTGTGGCAGATTAGTTTGGGTAGGGTAATTATCAATTTTCTTTATATGTCCATTCCATGTTTTATTGGGTGATGCTTTAGCTGTTACTTTTATTGATTGATTAGTCTTAATCTGTTCTTTTTGCAACTCCGTTAGAATTCCTTGGATCTGATATGGACTTTTTGAAGTTATATTCATAATTAACGCAGGCTGGTATCCGGAGCTACTGGAATTGTTGGTTGGATTTGAGCTGCTTATCATATCCTTATTAAGATCTGTAACAACCCCGCTTTTTTCACTAAATACAGTTAATTGACTTTCTTTATCTTGCAGATTTTCTACCTGTAATCTGTTTTTTTCTATTTCTAATTCAGTTGTATTTTTTTGATTCTCTTGGTCTCTTAATTGGTCTTTTAAAGACTGTAAGGAGGCACTGTCCTTACCTTGTTCTTTCTTAATTTTTTTTATTTGTTTGTTTAAAGAGTCTATCTTATTAAGTATATTATTGTATGTAGATTGTGTAATCTGTGTATCAATATCCGCTTGTCTGATTTGAATATCAATATCTTTATTATCATATGTAAATATTCTTTGTCCTTTTTTTACTTTTTCCCCTTCTTTCACATATATTTTGCTTATTTTTCCTTTAGAAGAATCCAAATAGATAGGAGATCTGTTTCCACTTGTGATTTGCCCAGCAATTAATCTAGTATTAGATATCACTCTATCTGTTACTTTTATATACTCAATATTTTTTGGGATTTGAATTTGCCGTTTATTTCGAACAGTTAATACATTCACAGTAATAAAGATGACCAAAATAATAATAATGCATAAAGTAATCCACTTTTTTTTTGACTTTACTTCTCCTACAGTTTTCATTTTTAACTCCTTAGTTGTCTAAATTCATACTATTCTCTTGAAGAAAAATACATAATTTTACTTTTCTCGAAATACACAAAAGGGAATTTAAAAGTACAACTTTTAATTCCCTTTTAAAATCATATTCCCGATTAAAAAATTGTTCTATAAATGAAAGCTATAACTATAAAAACTCCAAGAGGGAAGTTGGCTTTTAATTCTGTACGATGCTTTACAAGTAAAAACAAAATAACTAAATATGAAATATTAAATAAATCAAACGCAGATAAAAACTTATTGCTTTGTTCAAAAAATAAATAAGTGCTCGGATTACTTACAAAACAATTTTTAATCGAAATAATTATAAACCTTAAAGCCATAGGGAGGTTTGCGACTGTAAACAGAGTTAGGAAGTGCTGGAATTTGACTTTTGCTCCTAAAAAGTTAGCAACGAGAAACATAATAATTCCTTCAAAAAATGCCCCTAATAACAAAACAAAAAAAGCCGCCAATGCAATAATGTAGTCAAGGTGTTTTACTTTTTCTATGATATTTTCCGGTAGTTTTTGTGGTATTAAAGCATCCATGTATGGTAAAAGGGTACTTAAATAGCATCCTAGCCCCAAAATATAAAATAAAAAAGGAATAAAAAATTTAAGTTCTTTTTCCTTGAAGACGGAAATGTTGATATTTTCCATTGTTTATAGAGCTCCTTTTAAAAACATGGGGGTAACAAAAGTTTCTATACTGGCTGCTATTAACAATCCACCAATAACAATTAATAAGTACTTAAATACAAATTTAAAATCTATTTTCATGCTGAATACATTTATGACCATTTTAAATCCAATACTAGCTGCTAATAGCAAAATTGGAATCTCTATAATTCCATGCGGAGCTAATAAAGATACCAAACTAAGATTATCTTTGATACTGCCTAAAGCACTGCCAAGTATAAGTCCATTAATCACTAAAACTATTAATGTACCCAGTCCAAGAGTTAAAGGACCAAGAAGTATTAATAATAGTGAAACTTTTAAATTATTAAGAAAAATAAAGCTGAAATCTATTATAACTTTTTGATGTGCAATTCCTTTAGTAGGAACAGGCTTTGTATAAAAAAAAGCAAATAATAAAGCTAAAAGAAATATTAAAAGCGAAATTATGTATAATCTCTTTAAACTGAACGTTTTTATCATAAAACTACCACCCATTGAAAGCTTACTGATTAGGGATATTGGTAAATCTCTAATCTTTTATTTTTATTAAGCTGCTGCTGTACTTGCTGCTGCTAATTGCTCAAGAACGGCTGCTGGTAGGCCCGCACCTAATGAACCAAGTACAATGATAATTGCAAATACTGAACCAGTTGCAGTAATGGCGCTTACAACCCAACTAGGCGCAATAATTCCCATACGATTAAGGATGTCAACAACATCCATTCCTAAATTATTATTCTTGAAATTTAGAATGGCCAAGATCATAACTCCAGCTACTACTAAAGTTAGTAGAGCTTTGCTGCTTTCAGACTTCAAAAGTTGTGCTTTTACTAAAGTTCCCATTATTTCTCCTCCTCAATTTACCAATATCCCCAACAACTACCATAATATGCCACGAAATTTGGGATTTCAACAACTTTTTTTAATAAATGGAATAAATAGTCTTTTTTTACTAATTTAAATAACTTTGTAAAAAATGTTTGACAATTACTTTTTTGTGAAATAAAATGTCAGCAAATGGATGTAAAAAAAATTTTACATTTTAGAGGGGAGTGATACATATGGAGAATAATATTAAGAAATACCGAAAAGCCAAACAATTGTCACAGGATGAATTAGCAAAGCATTGCAATGTTACTCGTCAAACAATAAATGCTATCGAAAATAATAAATATGATCCTTCGCTAACCTTAGCTATTCGTATAGCAAAAATCCTTGGTATCAAGATAGATGAAGCGTTCATTTTTTAAACCTGCAACTGAAAACCCCCAAAGAAAGGATTGATTAGAATGAGAAGAATGGATGAAATGGAAAAAAATCAGTCGGGAAAGGCAGCAAGATTAGCATTTAGTTTTTATACTATTGTTTTGCTGGTATGGTCATTAATTGATTGGATAAAGACAGGAAAAACGGGATGGGAATTCCCTATTCTTATGGTTGGATGTGCTATTTATGCCTGGATACAAGTTTACTACCGACGTAAAACCAGATAACGACAATTTATGATTCCCTAATTAAGCCCTTTTACCAGAGGCCAAAATGTATAAATATGAATTTGTAAAAGTTGAAGTAAATAGGTGGAAAGGAAGCCAAAAGAAGATTATAAAAAAATTATTGAAGAATATGCTTCGGATGGTTGGAAGCTTGTTCAAATATTTGCTCCTCCCATATCTGGATATGGGTCTGCCGATTATTTTGAATTAATATTTGAAAAAAATTAATAAGGACTAAAGGAGGATTTTGGTGGAAACGAATGTAGTAAGTAATTCAGAAGTTACTAAAAAACCATCTCTATTTGGAGTTATTACTTCTCCCACAATTCAATTTAAAAGAATGAAAGAAAAAGCTCCTGTAGCGCTCCCCCTTATATATATGATTGTCTTGTTTGCTTTAACTGGAGCAACTGCGGCTTATATTGCGTTTCATAGCTCACTATTAAAAGATACAGGTGTAGAAATTCCGAAATCATTAACCCTAATAGGTGGTGTGGTAGGAACAATAGTAACAGGTATAATTGGATTTTTACTTGCTGCTTTATTTTATAAAATTTGTACGATGGTAATGGGAAAAGACACACCTTATAAGACATTATTAAGTGTAGTTATACACGCTAGTATTATTTCAGTTTTAGGCGGTCTTATTAATGCAATTATTAATTTAGCAATTGGCGCTGATAAAGTAATGTCCTATACAAGCTTAGCTCCACTTATTAACGATAAAAATTTTCTTGGAGTAGCTCAAAGTATTGATGTCTTTCACATTTGGTACTATGTTGTACTGGGAATCGGCCTACATGTAGTAGCCGAGTTAAATAAAAACAAAGCCATTACACTTATTGTTATTATGTTTATTATTATGTTAGGCATTAATAGTTTAGGCGGTCTTATTCCTACTCCTAAATAAAATTCTAAATCTAGAAATTAATTTCTTAATATAATATCTATGTAGATAGTGAAAAATTTCATTAAAACCGTTTCTTGACTTTAAGGAAACGGTTTTAATTTTTACTGCCTATCTACAAAAAGCTTCGAAAAGAGTCCTTTTCTCTTCTCATCGTTTATGTATTTCTCTAAGAGGTACCGCCAACATTTTGATATAAAACCCACGTTAAGAATTATGGTATTAAAAAGATCCTTTTTCTCTACGCTAAGAGAAAATCGTCTTTTTGAAATCCTTGATGATGAAGCTAAAAATAGTAGAAAGGTTTGAGTAATGTAAATAATGACTTCAGAAGCAGCGAGCCTGGTTAGACTAACATTTTAAGTATTCTTTCACACACTCATCTTTTAGTTTTACATTTTGAATCCTAATAGAGTTCTTCTTCCATTTAGAACTCTATTAGGAACCACATTTTGATCTTTAAACTTTGTTAGATAATATTCCTTTATCGCTATGAATTTTTTTCCTTAACTTTCCTTTAAACCCAAAAAACTGCTTGAATGTCAGCCCGTTCTTAATTGGCAAGCTTTATTGTTATAGGACTAAACATGTAGCGACTCAGAAAAATGGTCTACTGGCCCCTAAAAAGGTTATTATCTGCTACCAAATAAAGGAAAAGCATAAATTAAAATGTGTATTAAAAGAAAGTTACTTTGATACGGGATGAATACAAAATGTATATTCCTAAACACTTCAACATTGGCGATGCAGAAATCATTTATGATTTTATTGAAACATATAGCTTCGCAACTTTATTTTCTCAGCATAATGGTGAACCTTACGCCACCCATCTTTCACTGATGTTAAATGCTTATATGTTCATTCCGCTCGTCCGAACGAGCAATGGAAGGATGCCCGAAAGCAACAGGTTCTTGTGATTTTCCAAGGTCCACACTGTTATATTTCACCTTCTTGGTGTAAAACAAATAAAGCAGTACCTACATGGATTTTTGTATCTATCCATTTATATGGCCAGTTGGAGATTGTCGAAGATCAAAAGTAATATTTGACTCTTAAATGATATTGTAGGCAAATTTGAAGAACCAAATAGCTCATACAATATAAATGATGTAGATCCTAATTATATCGAAGGAATGATAAAAGGAATTGTAGCGTTCAAAATAAAAATCACAAAAATTGAAGCAAAAGCTAAATTAAGTCAAAATCATTCTGTGAAACGGAAAGAGTTAATTATTAAGCATCTAAAAAGCACTTCTAGATAACATACAAGTGGCACCTCTTATGAAAAAACAAAATGTAGAAATGGAAATATAGGTTTTATGTTAATTTAACAGATCCTATTTTAAAATGTTTTCTTAACAAAGGGAAACAGCTAAGGCTGAATAAAGAGAAAAAATGAATAAGAAAAATCTAATAACTGAAAATCACCTAATTGGATCAATCAATGACCTTGCGACCGATTCAATTAGAGAAGGTATGGAGGAAAGTAGTATTTCCCGTTTTCGCAGTTCTTCCGTTCAATGTCTCTCCTGTTAGCAGAGAACTGATTGAGAGAAAGGATTTACAGTATATGTAATAATGTCTTTTCATATGGATAAAAGGGATTCAAGGAATTCAGAAAAACTTTCACTAAATAAAGACATCAAGCATAATCTAAATCAACACTTCACCTTGATCCAACTTACTTTCATTCAAGCAGTCTAATATTAGGTTGCTTTTGCTTTTTCCATTTCCATCACAAAAATTACATATAAATTGGTTTTAGTTATTTTTTTATGACATCTGTCTAGGAAGAAAAGCCGATGATTTTCCTAAATTGGAAGATTGGCTTTTTCAGTGAAAAGTATTTACAAGAAGTGCCAATTCATTTATTCAAGCATACTATAGAACTACCCATGTAATACCCTCCCGGTATAAAGGGGGATTTGAAATGTCAGATGGAGCTGGAGTTGGTGGATACGGCGGCGGTTTTGCCTTTGTGGTTGTTCTGTTTATCCTCCTTATCATTGTTGGATGTAGTTGTGCCGGCGGTTTCGGCGGCGGTTACTAATACTTCTGCAAAAGCATTAAGAAAAGGGAGTCCTTAATTTTGGGCTCTGTTTTTGTTGCACCCAGAAAGTTAACCGATTAGGGAGTCATTTTTTTCGCAATATATAATTCGGGTTAAGGAACAAAAAAAGCCTCCAAAACGGAGGAAATCGAAATGATCTATATAGATAAATAGGGGTACTCATTATTATAAGCACGATCACTTACTCACATCAAGAAAATAGCATCAATCTCTGACTATCACCGCAATGATAACGAGGCCTGTACTCACAAGCCAATTCGGATAATATTTATTGTACCAACTTCTCATGCGAGGAGCTAGGAAACCATTCACGCCCTAACCGGCAATAACATGAGCCCAGCGGCTAAAATATCCATGATTAAGCTTATGAGTGAACCGATAAATAACTGTCTTGTTGTAAACCCTATGCAAATTAACCACTTATATGCCTCAAAATGCCAAAAACAAGAAAAACCCGTCGTCACCCATTGTGCGGTTGCACTTAGTAATTTTGTTTTCCCTAGCCTATCTCACCAATTTAAAAAAAGTTGTTAAGATGGCAGTAATTACTGCTCCGTGTGAAATGAGTTTTTAAAATAAAGGCTCTGTTTAACTTGATTGTAGTTTTTATCAAATTAAGAAGCGTATTCGACTGAAAATAGCGAATACGCTTCTTGTTCTTTCTTAGCTGAATAATTTATAATAGCCCTTACTGACATCTTTCACAAAATACACTGTTAGCAGTTCTTGCAATTGCGTTATCTAATCTTGATACTAACATATCTTTTTCAGAAGGCATTGTTATATTAGCGGTGAATCTTTCACCTTCTTCAATTTCTCTACCACAATTAGTGCAAATTAATTGCTTAGATGTAAATGCATCCTTTATTTTATCTAACAACTTTACCAACTCCTATCTCTCATTCTATTTAATAAGGGAACTTGTTTTCCTTTATTATATATTATTATTCTACAAATTTTTCCAAAAACCTTGTTACTCAATCGTTTTTCTTAATGGAATCATTGCGTTTGTTTGGTTTATTGGGTATATGAAACTTTCTACCGCAAATGTTCGAATACTATGTTCATCTGTATCAAACGAAAGAGTATCTAAGAAATTAAAGTATGCCAAATAATGTTGCAAATATATTGTTGCAACACCCTTAAATCGCATTATCCATTGTTTAAGTCTTTGATGATAATTATTCACATTTTGGATATGATAGATGCCTTTTGTACGTTCTTTTCCTGTTTTAAAGCGATAATGGGCAAAGCCATTTTCATTTGCATAGGTTTTAAACGCTCTCCAAGCATCCGTACATAATACAATCGTATCGCTTAATAGTAATTTGTTCGCTTTTGAGGAATATATTAAATGATTTTCATGTTCTGCTAGTTCCTTAAGCATTTATTGATACCGCCTTCTCTAAAATGCATCTTCCTTTTCCGTAGGGAATGCACATAGGTGTACCAAATAATGGATCTATTGTAACTTCACAGTCCATACCAAAAACATTTTTAACCAGATCGCCATTGACTATATACTCTGGTTTACCTTTTGCAAAAACCTTTTGGTCCTTAAGCGCCACAATATGATGTGCATACCGGCATGCAAGGTTAAGATCATGAAGAACCATAACTACCGTTCTATTCTTCTTTTCATTTAATTCGAAAAGTAAATCTAGAATCTCGATTTGATGGGTCAGATCCAAGTAGGTGGTTGGTTCATCAAGAAGAATAATATCGGTATCTTGTGCTAATGTCATCGCAATCCATGCCCGCTGGCGCTGACCACCTGAAAGGGAATCGACCGTTCTTTCTTTTAAATGTTCTAAGCGTGTCGCAATTAAAGCATCATTCACCTTCTTCTCATCTTTTTCAGTCCATTGCTTTAACCAGGTTTGATGTGGATAACGCCCTTGTTTGACAAGCTGCAGTACCGTTAATCCCTCCGGAGTTGACGGAGATTGCGGCAGAATCGCCATACTTTTTGCTACTTCTTTCGTTGACAGCTTGCTTATAGCCTTTCCTTCAAGCAAAACAGAACCGGCCTTTGGCTTGATTAGTCGGGCGATTGATTTTAGGAGTGTGGATTTCCCACAGCCGTTTGCCCCGATAAAAACCGTAATCTCTCCTTTTGGAATCTTTAAATCCAATTCATTAATGATAAGTGTATCCCCATATGAAATAGATAAATGCTTCGTTTCAATCACGCTCACCATCATTTCCACTCCTTTTTTCAATCTAAACGCCCATTTTCATACCAGATTCTAGTCTCGTTTTAAGAGGTTCTTAGCTTAAACAGTAAGTAGATAAAATACGGTGCCCCAATTCCTGCTGTAAACACCCCTGCAGGAACCTCTAATGGTGAGAATATGGTTCGGCCGATTAGATCAGCTAGCATCACAAGGATTCCTCCAAGTAATGCAGATGCCGGCAGAAGTGCCCCGAAAGAGGAACCCACTAGCCGTTTGGCCATGTGAGGAGCCATCAGACCTACAAAACCAATTCCACCTGCAAAAGCAACGGCCCCTCCTATTAAAGCTGTACTGATCATTAATAAAACAAACCGCTGCTTCTGAACTTTGCCTCCTAAGCCGGTGGCAATCTCACTCCCAAGCTCTTGAATATTAATCACTCTTGCAGCAATAAAAGCAATTAGAAGGAAAATGGCAGCCCACGGAGCAAGGATACCGACATTTTTCCAATTTGAACCATATACTGTCCCAGTTATCCAAATATTAGCTTGGCTTGCCTGATAAATGGGACCCATCACCATCAAAAGAGTGGTAAAAGCATGCATCAAAGCAGAGATTCCTATCCCAATCAGGACAAGCCTAATTGGTGAAACACCATTTTTCCAAGCCAGAAAATAAACTAAAAAGGCAACAACCCCCGCCCCAATAAAAGCAGCCAATGGAAGCCAGGCAAGATCGACCGTAAGCGAATGGTTTTTATCACTGAACAAATCTAAAAACCCAACAACGGCAGCGGCCGCTCCCCCTGTTATCCCTAGTACATCCGGGGATGCGAGCGGATTTCGTATCATCCCCTGTAAAATTCCGCCGGCAACTGCTAAGGAAATGCCCACCAATAAAGCAATGATAATTCTTGGAAGACGGAAGGAGGTTACAATAAGCGTTTCCATATCAGAACCTGCTCCAAATAAAACTTTAATAACGGTAATAGGGTCAATTTTCAGTTCACCCAAACCAGTGCTTACAACGAAGACGGCGGATGCAGCAATCAATAGACAAATAATTACGAATGCGGCCTTTCTATCAATCAAGATGGAAACTCTGCCGTTAAACGCCCGGAAATTTTTATACTTGTTCATCAGCCATTGAACCCCCTTCTCGCAATGAAGATAAAAAATGGAGTTCCAATAATGGCAGTCATGACCCCAACTGGGATCTCGGAAGGCATCAAGAGATATCTGGCTGTAATATCAGCTACTAATAAGAGAATTGCCCCTAAAACCCCAGAAAATGGAATCACCCAACGGTGGTCAATTCCAATAATGGATTTAGTGATATGTGGAATCACAATCCCTACAAAGCCAATCGGTCCCGCCACAGCAACGGAACCTCCGGCTAAAATAATGACTAGTATTCCAATAGTTATTTTGATTAATCCTGTATTTAATCCAAGTCCTTTCGCTACATCCTCTCCCATCGCCATGACATTCAGTTTGCCAGCAATAAGAAGAGAACCGATCAAACCGGCACCTATGTAGGGCAACACTGATATAAGAGTTTCCAGTTTCCTGCCTTGGACCGATCCTGCAAGCCAAAACAAAACTTGATCAAGCAGTGCTTCATTAAGGACAAGCAACCCCTGTGTAAAGGAGGAAAACATAGCCGCCATTGCTGCCCCTGCCAAGGTCAGCTTCATGGGTGTTAATCCCTCCCGGCCAAAGGAACCGATCAAATAAACACCTATAGCAGCAACCGCAGCCCCCAAAAATGCAAGACCACTCAATCCCTGCATACTATTAAGTGGAAAGAGAGTGATGGAGATCACTACCGCAAATCCCGCTCCGGCGTTAATCCCAAACAGTCCTGGCTCCGCTAATGGATTTTTTGTTAAAGTTTGCATAAGGGTACCGGCTATGGCTAAGCTGGCACCGACGGCTGAAGCAATTAAAGCTCTCGGAAGCCTGACAGTTTGAATAATGAGATGTTCATTGGATCCATTATTATTTTTAAAGGAATCAATGGCTGTTTGCCAACTAGTATCTGTATAACCAGATATGACACTGGCACACATGCAACATAACATGAGCAGCACAGCGAAAAATAGTCCGATTCCTTTTGATGAGGTACTTTTTAACAACATCGCTTTTATACCTTTCTGACTTCTTTATTTTTTTTCATTGATAATAAACATTAATGAATTTGATAATCATTATCAATCATATCATAAATGATTCGTAAGTTTGTAATTATTCTGAAAACCAGTTTCAATAAAAACATTGACAGCTAACTCCTTCCATTTTATGATTAAGTTGTAATTGAAAATGATTATCATTAACAATAAGTCTAGGGGGTTACATAGCAAAATGAAATCAGTAAAAATGTTGATGGCTATTCTTTCCGTAGTGGCCATTTTCTTATTAGCTGCTTGCGGTGGCACAAAAGGAAAAACTGAGGAAAATCAAGATTCAAAAAAGACCGAAGAAAAATCCTATACTGTTAAACATGCAATGGGAACTACTAAAATTAAAGGGACTCCCAAAAGGATCGTGGTCCTTACAAATGAAGGTACAGAAGCATTATTAGCATTAGGGGTTAAACCAGTTGGTGCTGTGCAATCATGGCTTGGTAATCCTTGGTACAACCATATTAAAGATGATATGAAAGGTGCTGAAGTGGTTGGCGTTGAGAGTGAAGTAAATGTCGAAAAAATTGCAGCGCTTAAACCTGATTTGATTCTTGGCAACAAGTTACGTCAAGAGGCAGTATACAAACAGCTTAGTGCAATCGCTCCTACCGTTTTTTCAGAAACACTTAGAGGAGATTGGAAGGAAAACTTTAAATTATACGCCAAAGCATTAAATCTTGAAGACAAAGGAAATAAAGTATTAGCGGCATATGATAAAAAGGTAGCTGATTTAAAAGTAAAACTTGGTGATAAAGCAAATCAGACCGTTTCTGTTGTACGTTTCATGGCCGGGACCTCCCGTATTTATTATACAGATTCATTTTCCGGTGTAATCTTCGATCAACTTGGGTTTAAACGTGCACCCCAGCAGGAAGCTCTATTTACACCAGATAATAAGCTTGGCAACCTAGCAATAGAAGTAGGTAAAGAAGTCATTCCTAAAATGGATGCGCATTACCTCTTCTACTTCACCTATGCCCCGAATGGTGACCAAGAAGCGTTGGCTACAGCAAAAGATTGGACACATGATCCTCTTTGGAAAAATTTAAATGCCGTGAAAAGTGGACATTCGTTTGAGGTAAGTGACGCCATCTGGAACACAGCTGGAGGCGTTCTGGCAGCTAACACTATGTTGGATGAGCTTGGAGAATTATTGCTTAAGTAAAACGAAGTAAAAGTACAAATTATTAATGCAGAAAGGTGGGGCTTGCGTTGACCCTACCTTTTTTTGTTTTTTATTTTTCCAGGTACCATCTATTAAATTAAGGATACAGAATTTAATCGAGTAGGAGGAGGTGA
>NZ_MLYQ01000063.1:0-9414 GCF_001866725.1 Bacillus sp. MUM 13 | reverse complement strand
ACATAATTTATTAACAAGGCTCTTTTCTTAAAGATTGTTTTTTTTTAATTGTTCTGTAAAGGATCCTCTTGTTAAACCAGGTTGATTGGAGTGTAAGGTGCGAGACTCCTGTGGGATTAGCGGGAAGGTGAGACCCCGCAAGCGCAACTGAGGAGGCTCACCGCCCGCCCCACGGAAAGCGAGCATCCTGAAGCGGAAATCAACCCCTTGTTCAGGGAGCAACAAAGTTTACGAAAACAGCCATTAACAATGACAATAAAAGTTACTTTATTTTTTCCTCTTTTTTTCAGGGACAGGATCAAAGCCCCCAGGATGAAACGGCTGGCATTTTAAAATCCTGATGAGAGTAAGCCAGCTTCCTTTAATCGGCCCAAAACGCTTAATCGCTTCAATTCCATAATGAGAGCATGTAGGGTAAAAACGGCAGGAAGGAGGCTTGAGAGGGGAAATGGCAATCTGATAAAAACGGATTAATCCTATAAGGAGTTTGTTGATCATGAGTGTCATCCTTTTCAGAGAATGTGTTAATGCTTCTTGTGCAACTATATCATATATCACTATAGAGATTCAGCAGGGATGCCTATTCCAGAAATTAATTATAAATCAAACAAAATAGATGAAAAATGTCGGAATTAGCTGTAGAATAGGATACAGATAACAATAAGGAGTGATAAAATGCCTTCAGTAGAAAGCTTTGAATTAGATCATAACGCTGTTAAAGCCCCTTTTGTCAGACATTGCGGTGTTCATAAAGTAGGAACAGACGGTGTTGTTAATAAATTTGATATACGTTTTTGCCAGCCGAATAAACAATCGATGCAGCCGGATTCCATCCATACGCTTGAGCATTTGCTTGCTTATAATATCCGCAAGCATTCTGAGCAGTATGATCATTTTGATATCATTGATATTTCCCCAATGGGCTGCCAGACAGGTTTTTACCTGGTCGTAAGCGGAGAGCCTACGGTTTCAGAGATTATCGATGTTCTGGAAGAAACCATGAAGGATGGCGTGCAAGTCACTGAAATTCCTGCTGCCAATGAAACACAATGCGGCCAGGCTAAACTTCATGACCTTGAAGGAGCAAAAAAATTGATGAATTTCTGGCTTAAACAAAGCAAAGAAGATCTTCATCAAGTATTCGCATAAATGATAGGAAAGCAGCCAGGGGTTCGGCCCTAAGGCTGCTTTTTTAGTTCACAGCGAAATAAAGCAGAGGTGCCATAATGAGAGAATATATTCAAACACCTCCGCCGAAACGATTTTCCATGATGGATCTATCATATTACTTCGGCTGGTCTTCGCTTTGCCCTTCCAAAGTTTCAGCTTTGTCTGCAAAGGAATCAGTTCCATGGCCTTCATCCCTGTTATCAATTGGATCAATAGTGTGCTTATAGCCATAGCCCTTATTGACTGTAGTAACCGAAAGCAGCAAGACGGCAAGAACAATTAAAATGCCCGCAATAATCATGATTGTGACCAAGCGAACCCCTCCCTTTTCCTTTTAATCCTATTTTATCAAAAAAAGAGGTGAGAAAACCGTCATCTCTAAGGAATGTAAAGGGCCCGATGATTAAGGGAGGATGATCGCCTGTCAGCTATACGACTGTTTGAGGACATAGCTTTGCTCACGAACAGCAAAAAGGAACGGCTGACGAAAGGTATATACCATATACAGCTGGTCAATAGCTTTCATAGTCATTTGAAAACTTGGCTTAGTTCTCAAGGTGTGGCAGCAAAAACTGCCTTTATTGGTTTAGATGGCTTGAATGGTGAAGCATTTATCGCTCGAAAAACGGGTTGAGCATATGCATATTCAGCCTGTCAAAAATCAAGTTATAACACAGTGAAATGTTCAAAAGGTTTGTCTTGTTAATTCGATCTGATTTCAAAAAAGGAAAAAATACTTGTAGAATCCTTTACTGATAACTTGGCAAATTCAGCAGTTCCTTTATAAATTTCTATCTGTTTCTTATTCGGTGTAATCCATAATCTATATTCAATTGTTTTTGCATTAGGATTATCAAAATAAAAGTTATAATCAGGATTTTTTTTCAATTCAACTTTTGAATTTTCCCACTTAGTATTTTTAAGAACTTTTTTGACTTCTTTAATGTCTTCTTCGTTATTAATGGTTTTATATGGATGCTCGTTACCATCTACATCATATTTATTAATAACAAGTGGTATTTTGGTTGTACTCGTAGCACATCCAGCAAGTAGGACAAGAAACAAAGAAACTATAATACTAAACTTGCTGAAATAACGATAATTTCTTTTATCTGGAAATATTTTTAATGACCTCCTTTAATTGTATAGACGGTATTCTTTAATAAAGGTCACAATCCCTCCCTAAACAAACAATATGTCGGAAATCCGCTGCTTTTATGATTTATATATATAAACAGCAATCCCTGTGAAGTCTGACACACCATACTTCCTTGACTGAAGAAACATTACTAAAGAAAGAATTGAGCTGGTTAAAAGAAGTAGACAGTACTGTCATTTATTCATTACTTAAAGCAAAACCAAGCATCATGATTAAAACTAAAAGAATAGAGTGCAGTCCTATACGACTGCGGGGCAAGCCTAGTCAATTAGAAGCCATTAGGTTTGAACCTCCACTTTAAGGCTGTTAAGTGGCGGGCAGTTCCTCATCTAGGGAAATTACTGTAAATGATCTATTAGAAATTTGTTTAAGAGCCCATAGCAGCTTGCTAAATAAATGTTTTAACTTTTAGGAAAAGGGAAATATATAAAATATATACAGGAGGTTGATAGTAATGTCTAAAAAGACTGTAGAAGTGGTAAATAAGGAAATCGCCAATTTCAGCGTGCTTTATACAAAGCTGCACAATTATCATTGGTTCGTGAATGGACCGCATTTTTTTGAACTCCATGTAAAGCTTGAAGAACTATATAACGAAGTGACTGCTAACATGGATGAGCTTGCTGAAAGGCTTTTGGCACTTGGGGAAAAGCCAGTTGCAACTATTAAGGAATATATGGAACTGACTTCCATTGAGGAAGCTACAGGCCAGGAAAATACAGAAGATATGGTTCAAAGTGTTATTACCGACTTTGAAAAATTGTCTAAGGAACTCGAAGAAGGTATTGAATCTGCCGAGAAGGATGATGACCAGGTTACTGGTGATATGCTGATTGGCATGAAGAAGAGCCTTAATAAACATGCATGGATGCTAAGAGCGTATCTTGGACGTTCATAATTAAGGAAAGATCCGCTTTCAAAGCGGGTCTTTTTTTTTGCTGTGCAAAGAAAATGAGCCGGCTATAAAATGCCGGCTCATTTTCTTTGAAATTCGAATTCGATCACTGCAGGTCATTTTACATGTTCCGCAGTGAGGGCAGATATGTATGAAAAGTGATATCAGCAGACAGTAACCTTAATGGATATTGCGCTGGTGAAAGGGAAGCGGCTTCACGTCATCAAGGCTTTCTTGAGCGAATTTCCCTTTTAATGACTCGATGATATATAATCCCATTAAATTGTTCAATTCCTGGTCATCCATATCCTGAAGCAGCCCGAGGATTTCTCCGCGGTCAAGCTGTTCTAATACAGCAAATGCCAGCATATCGATATCTTCTTCATCCCCTGTAAGCTTGTTCCGATAAAGATTATACAAGTCTTCAATCAGTTTCATTCCTATCACCTCACAATCTGGATGTCTGTGCAGCTATTTTTGACCGAAAAAACAACTTGTGAATATACTATATGTTTTACCCTTAGAATGATTCTTTAATCTATTTTTTTACATTTTGATAGAAAACATCCACAGTGCAATGTGAAAATCCCCTAAAGGTTTTGGGTATGAAAAGGTGCTTCGTGAAGGAAAATATAACTAACAAATAACAAGGGGGCAGATGCTTTGGCTGAAAGCAAAAAGACCTATTATATTGAGCTGGGCAGCGGACAAATATTCCAGGATCGGGAATGCTCTACATGGAATTATAAGATTGAAGCAACCGATAATGAAATTATCAGGCTTAGATCATACTTTGACCAGAGTTATTCCGCAGATATTGAAAATTTCTATCGTGCCCATGTGCCATATGTGCAATATCACTACGACCGCGGCAATGATACGAATGATTTAGTACTTCAAAAAATTTACGAAATGATACACGAGCTTGGCAATCAGGAGGCCAAAAATCATATAGAGGCAATAGGAATTCTTCAGACAAAAACGCAGGATGGCTTCTCATAAGAGATTTCACCCTGCTTTTTTGTATAGTTGATTAGCGGAGGCTGAACTGGCGCTTCCGCTTTTTATTGAATCCAGCTGCAGCGCCAAGCCCCTCGAGGTCATAAGTCACCAAAGAATGGAAGGCAAAGAGCGCCTTCTATTCTTCAGTGCCTTATGCAAGTCGGGGGTGAACAAGGCGCTGCCGCTTTTTATTGAATCCAGTTGCAGCGCCAAGCCCCTCGAGGTCATAAGTCACATAAGAATGGAAGGCAAAGAGCGCCTTCTATTCTTATGCGCCTTATGCAAGTCGGGGCTGAACAAAGCGCTTTCGCTTTTTATTGAATCCAGCTGCAGCGCCTAGCTCGCTGTGCAAAAGATGTTTTGTCCTTAGAAGGCAAAGAGCGCCTTCCAAGGCCAAAACCCTATTTGCTTGGGCCCCCAGGATGGGGGTCACAAAGACGTTGCCGCAGGAAGCGGCGTTCTTAGTCTTTGTTCCTATGAACAAGGCGCTTTCGCTTTTTATTCGGACATGTCCGTAGCTGATTGTATGATCTTTTGCGGTATTGTAATAGCTTTAACTTTGTTGAAGTTTGAGAAGGTGCTGTCTGAGGTTTGTTTGCTATGGATTTCTTCGCCAGCCGTCTTTACGTTCATCTCCATCGCGATAATCAGTCTTTTTGGATAAAAGGTATTTTTATCGATATAGTATTTATATTTCACATTCTTAATGTCCAGGGCGTCATCAATCGGAAGATTCTCTGACTCCGGGCCTAAGTTTTTCTTAGCTTCCTCTTTTATAAAATCATTGAATTTGTCGCCCGATGCATCAAGGGTTAAAATATATTGAGAGTTGTCGGTTTGAAAGGTAAAGTCGTTAACAAATTGCTGCAGCTTTCTTAGCTGATCGGCAGGATTGCCTTGGGTTTTAGGGAGATTCTTAAGTACGGCAGTCAAAGAATCAGGCAGCTTCACCCACTGTTTTGATGTTGGATCATAAGTGAAAAAGCCATCCTTCGTGAAATAGCTTTCTGTTTCCTGAGGCTGTTCACCTTGTGGTGTAATACGTGCCTTTTGGTAAAAAGAAATCGGCTCCTGGGTGACATCCATTTTCATTTCGGATTTAACAGAAACAGATTTTCCTGTACCATTATCCGTAACCTGATTCATGTTCATATCGATTGAGAGGCTTTTGATGGTGCCTGCAGCTTCAGTTGTCTTTTTGTACACCTGTTCGAGGGTAAGTGATTTTTGGCTTTCCTTAGTACTGTCAGTACCTTTTTCTGATGATACGGGCTCTGCCTTTTCGCTGCACGCACTAAGCATTAATATGGAAATACAAAGAGGGGCAGCCAGCCATTTTAGTTTCATAATTTGTGCTCCTTTCATAAATGGAATATATATACAGGATATAACAAATAACGAGCCGGATGTTTGAAAAAGGAATAAATGGGACTTTTTTACTGTTTGTGAACCGGGGGTAACTATATGAAGAAATTTATTGATTATCAAGGGAATTTAGTGGAGTTGTCTGAGGAGGCAGTTTTCGGAAGTGCGGATCATGTCCTCGTTCTTTGCATCTATAGAGGTGAATGGGTCTTGACGCGCCATAAAATC
This sequence comes from Bacillus sp. MUM 13, assembly GCF_001866725.1. Taxonomy (NCBI): domain Bacteria; kingdom Bacillati; phylum Bacillota; class Bacilli; order Caryophanales; family Bacillaceae; genus Bacillus; species Bacillus sp. MUM 13. The sequence continues at coordinate 3,595 of NZ_MLYQ01000063.1, read as the reverse complement.
AGGGGAATGGAATTTCCGGGCGGAAAGAAGGAGCAGGGAGAAAGTGCTGAAGAAGCTGCTGCAAGGGAAGTATTTGAGGAAACGGGCGGCAGAGCTGAAAATCTGCTGTTTTTAGGCCAATACAAAGTTCATGATGATAAGAAGTCTTTTGTAAAATCCATTTATTTTTCAGAGCTTGCCAATATGGCTGTCAAGAACTCCTATTTAGAAACAGAGGGGCCAGTGCTGTTATCGAGGCTGCCCGATAACATAAAAGAGGAGCCGGGTTTCAGTTTTATCATGAAGGACGATATCTTGCCCTTTAGTCTTGAAAGGCTCAAGAAGCTGCAGGGTAAAAATTCATCCTGAAAACTTTGTGCAAATAAAAAAATGGAGTGCAGGATCCTCCATTTTTTTACCCGTTTTTAATCAGCTTTTTCTCCAGCAATTCTACGAGCTGATACATAATTGTCGCAAAAACTGCAATAATCAGGAGTGAAAGCAGCACAAGAGAAAAATTAAAGACTTGAAAGCCATAGATGATTAAATAGCCGAGTCCTTTGGCAGAAACCAGAAATTCACCCACGATGACCCCCACCCAGGACAGCCCCACATTTACTTTTAAGGTGGATATGATTGTTGGAAAGCATGCCGGCAATACAGCCTCCCTGAATGTTTGCAGTCTTGTGGCCCCGAAAGTCTGAAGGACCTTTAAATAGTTGGGGTCTACTTCTCTGAATGAGGTATACACTACAATCGTCGTAATAATAACTGAAATAATGGCACCCATGGAAATAATGGATGTAAAACCCGGTCCAAGTACAACAATCAGAATCGGCCCGAGTGCAACCTTTGGCATGGCATTTAATATAACCAGATACGGGTCGAGCACTTTAGATAGAAAAGGGGACCACCATAATGCAGCAGCAAGCATAGTTCCCATCAGTGTACCCAGAATGAAGCCTAGAAATGTTTCAAAAACAGTCACGCTGATATGGGTGATTAAAGATCCGTTGGAAAGCTTTGTGAGGAATAGTTCCCATATCTTTGCAGGCGAGCTGAAAATGAGCGGATCGACCCATTCCATTCTCGAAAATAGTTCCCAGCCAGCAAAAAACACGAGGAATATAAATAGCTGATAGATGCGCACCTTGCGTTTTTCCTTTGTTAACGAAGATTTATAGCGGTCATGCAGCTCCTTAACGTTTAGAGATATTTTCAAGACCCTCAAGCTCCTTCCAAATCGTCTGGAATAGTTCCTGGTATATCGGATGGCTTCTTGTCTGAAAAGGGGTCAGGCCCCTGATCTCTTCCGGGACTGCAAATGTGGCATGCAGCCTGCCTGGATTGGCCGAAAACATAAAAATCCGATCGCTCATGGCAATAGATTCTCCGATATCGTGCGTTACGAGAATGGCTGTCTTTTGGAAGGATTTCAGTGTTTCGAAAACTAAATCCTCCAGCTTTAATTTTGTCTGGTAATCCAGTGCGGAAAAGGGTTCATCCAGCAATAAAATCTTAGGATCAACAGCAAGGGTCCTTGCAAGTGCTGCCCGCTGCCTCATCCCCCCTGAAAGCTGTTTTGGGAATTGTCCCTGTACATCTTCAAGACCAACATCCTGCAAAAGCTTAAGTCCCTTATTCCTCGCGGCTTCCCCGTTTTCATTGCGGAGCTTTAAGCCGAGAACCACATTTTCCTCAATGGTTTTCCACGGGAACAGATAATCTGACTGAAGCATATACCCGATTGAATTTTCCGTTCCTCCATGCAGCTGGCTTTCCCCGAGCATTACCTTTCCCGCTGTTGGAGAAAATAGGCCGGCGATGATGGACAGCAATGTTGTCTTACCGCAGCCGCTTGGGCCGAGGAAGGAAATGAATTCCCCTTCCTCAATTTCTAAGCAGATTCCATCGAGAGCAGTAAATGCGGCAGTTTTAGAAAAATACGTATGGTGAATGTTCTGGATCGATAAAAAACCCATGAAGGATTCTCCTTTCTGCGGCAGATAAGCTATTTCTTTGAAGCTTTTTCTGCAATCTCTGTGTTCACCAATTTAGAATGCTCCACCCTGGACGGCAGCTCGCCAGCTTCATTCATGATATCCTGCAGATTATTCCACTCCTTTTTATCAAGGATGGGATCTGTTGCATAAGAACCCTGTGATTTATAGCGGTTTATGACCGTTTCAATGGTTTGCAGATCTGTATCTTCGAAATATGGCTGGATAACTTTTGCCACTTCACCCGCATTATGCTTTTGCACCCAATCCTGGGCTTCTTTTATGGCCCTCGTGAATTTTTCAACTGTGCTTTTATTCTTTTTTATAAAGCTTTTTTTGGACATATAAGTGGTGTATGGCAAATGCCCGGACTCTGTACCGAAGGAAGCGACGATATGCCCTTTTCCTTCCTTCTCAAAAATGCTCGCTGTCGGCTCAAACAGTTGAACAAAATCCCCCGTACCGGATGCAAATGCATCAGGTTACAAAATGCACTCTTTAAATCTCAATTCTCTTATGAGGGTTTATTTGAAATATTTAAAATATATGTAAAATAAAGTATAATTTTAAGAGGGGATATTTTTTTAGGGTGGAGGATTAACCATAGTAGTAAATTTTTCAAAGCTCTTCGCAGGACATCCTCATTGCCCGGATTTTATTTTTCCTATTGTTTCTATAAGGAGGCTGCTTTTGAATACATTGTCCATCGTATTAATTCCAGTCGTTTTGTTTTTGCTGCTTATGCTGATCTTAGCTTTTTTAATGAAGAAAAACAAAGTGAGCATGGAATCGCTTGAAGCTGTTTCAAAACACCAGAGAATTGCAGAAGTCCTGTTGATTGCCTTGATAGGAGTGCTGTTTTTCACAACCTCTACAGGTTTTGAGAAATATTATATTTTTCTTTACTTTACAGTTGTTTCTCTATTTCGTTCCTTTATGTCGAGGAAGTATAAAAAGGGGCAAAAGGATTATCTTGTTCATTTATATATAGCAGGATCACTATTATTTTTTATGATTTTTTTGTATGAATACAACAGGTTCATCATTTAAACGTTTAAACTTGCCGATTGGTTTTCCTCTCCAGGCGCAAGAATTCTGAGGCGTCTACAGTCATGACTGGCTTCATTGGATACTTCCTGTAAAAGAGGGAATTAAACTCATTAAAAAGCGAAAGAGGGATCATTAAAGATATGGCAAAAGATAAGCGATTTGAAATCACATATACACAAGGTACGCTTAATCTAATACAAATATTAAAGGATAGGGAAACCGGGGTTCAATATCTTCAAAGCGTGTCAGGAGGAGGAACCGGTTTAACGGTCCTGGTAGATTCAGAAGGAAAACCGATTCTTTCCAAGTAATCTTATGGAGGTATACTGTGAATATTAAATATTATATATTAATGAGTATTGTCTGTCTGATAAATGCATCCAGATATTTGGATAACATCATGCATCAGGATGCAGGCTGGTATGAAAGATTGATGCTGGCAGCGATGATCCTTGCAGCAGCCGTATTTGCTGCACAAGCTTATAAAGGCTGGAAATACAAAAATAAGCATTAGTGCTATAGTTTTGTGAAACTTCATTGTATGCCTTAATACCCAGAGCGTTCAA
>NZ_MLYQ01000062.1:0-52513 GCF_001866725.1 Bacillus sp. MUM 13 | reverse complement strand
AGGCCCCCTGGATGGGGGTCACAAAGACGTTGCCGCAGGACGCGGCGTTCCCAGTCTTTGTTCTGCTTTTCTCGCTTGCGCTTTTTATTGTAATCCAGCTCCAGCGCCTAGCTCGCTGTGCAAAAGATGTTTTGTCCTCAGAAGGCAAAGAGCGCCTTTCAAGGCCAAAACCCTATTTGCTTCGCGAGCTGAACAGGCGTTTGCGCTTTTTATTGTATTTCGCTAAAGATGCTGATTTTCCTTCCGATATTTAATATATTATCGAAATGAATCCGGATTTTGCTTTTATTGCCCTTAAGGATGACTGGGCTTTTATATTTTTTAGGTGAGGTGCAGGTATGTTAAGAGGTTTTTATACAGCTGCTTCGGGCATGATCGCCCAGCAAAGAAAAACAGAAATGCTGACGAATAACTTATCGAATGCTGATACTCCAGGATTTAAAACTGATCAGTCAAGCCTGCGGTCATTTCCCGAGATGCTTCTTGAACGGATCGACCGAAATGCCGTACCTGCTGGGAATGGCCTGAGTCTTCCCGTCAGCAGTACGGTTGGAAACCTTTCAACGGGTATCTATATGCAGGAAGCCACTCCGCTTTTTTCACAGGGAGATACAAAAGAAACGCAACGAAATACAGACGTTGCCCTTGTAGATGGAGACATGCCTGTTAATGCCGCTAACGGCAAGAAAGGCAGCATCTTTTTTACGGTTGAAAACGCAGACGGCCAGTCCCGTTATACCCGCAACGGAAACTTCGCTCTTGATGGACAGGGTTATTTAACAACCTCTGCAGGTGATTATGTGCAGGATGATAATAAAAAACGCATAAAGCTGAACAGCGAAAATTTTACGGTAAGTGAAACAGGATACATTGAGGAAAACGGTCAGCCTGTTGCCCGTCTGGGGATTGCCTTTTCTGATAATCCCTATCAGCTTGTCAAAGAGGGGGACGGCTTGTTTAAGGCTCCTGCAGGCACGGTGCTGAACAGCGCTTACAGCAGCCCGAACGTAAACTTTACTATGAAGCAAGGCTTTATTGAAAGCTCGAATGTAGATCAATCACGCACCATGACAGATATGATGTCTGCTTACAGATCCTTTGAAGCCAATCAAAAGATCCTGCAGGCATATGACCGCAGCATGGATAAAGCAGTAAATGAAGTCGGGAAACTGGGATAAAGAAAAGTCCCTGAATTCTTATGTCAATGAAGCCCAGAGAAATCCGGCATAGCCAGCAAAAGGGGAATAGCAATGAATCGGACAATGATCACCTCTACAAATACAATGAACCAGCTTCAGCAGAAAATGGACATTATTTCAAATAACATGTCCAATATCCAGACAAACGGCTATAAACGAAAAGAAACCTATTTTAATGACTTGCTTGTTCAGCAGGTTGATAACCAGACCAACAAATCTAAAGAAATAGGCAGGCTGACACCACTTGGTATCCGGCAGGGAAATGGGGCCAAGCTGAGCCAGTCCCAGCTTGTTTTGACACAGGGAGCCATCAAGAACACAGATCGCAACCTGGATATAGCACTAAAAAAGGAAGATTTGTTCTTTAAAGTGCGGGTTTCTGACGAAAAAGGGCAAAATATACGGTATACTAGAGATGGCGCTTTCTATCTGACACCAGCCGGAGGGAATGCTGTACAGCTTGTAAACGGAAGCGGTTATCCCGTTTTGGATTCAGCAGATCAGCCCATTGTCATTACCGGTGATGTGAAAAATCTGACCATATCAGAAAATGGCCAGATAGCGGCGGAGAAGAATAATGGAACGGTTCAAAACTTTGATCTAGGAGTCGTTTCTCTTAAAAAACCTCAATTCATGGAACAAATCGGTGAAAACTTATTAGGCATGCCTGCTAATCTGAATCGACTTGGAGCTGCACCCTCGGATATCATGACCTCCTTAACTGGCGGCCTCCGCTCCAATATATCCATGCAGCAGGGCGCGCTCGAAACGTCCAATGTGGATCTCTCCAAGGAAATGACAGATCTTATGGGTGTGCAGCGCCAATATCAATTTCAGTCAAAAGCGGTTACAGTGGCTGACCAAATGATGGGTTTAATCAACGGAATCCGTTAATTGAGGAACATGTCGGGCTAAAAGGAGCTTTCAGTCATTAGTATGCCAGAGAATAACTTAACCAGAGAAGAATATAAACAAAAGGCCGGTAAAGAAAAAAACAAGAATAAAAGGATCCGCATTCGGCTTTTGCCGATCTGGCTGAGGCTCCTTATTGTGGCTGGTTTAATAGCGGTATGCACCATTTCTGGCGCCATTGTCGGCTATAGTGTAATAGGCGGCGGCAATGCAATGGATGTTTTCCACAAATCAACATGGACACATATTACAGATATCGTAAATAAAGATACAAATCCCGGCTAAAGCAGTCCGGGATTTTCTTTTGCCTGCTTGTGCGCTAGAATGTTTCCTTATATTCGTGTTATTCTAGTAAAGGAAACCTTATGAAGGAGTGAATGCTTTGTTAGATATTACACAAATTAAAGAAATTATTCCGCACCGATATCCTTTCCTGCTTATTGATAAAATCGTTGAAATCGAAAATGGAAAAAGAGCGGTAGGCATCAAGAACGTTACGGCAAATGAAGAATTTTTTAATGGCCACTTTCCTGAATATCCGGTAATGCCTGGCGTTTTAATAGTAGAGGCTCTGGCACAGGTGGGATCTGTAGCAGTTTTAATTCAAGAAGAATATAGAGGACGTCTTGGATTTTTTGCGGGGATTGACAGCTGCCGTTTCAAAAGGCAGGTAAAGCCCGGTGATCAGTTAAGACTGGAAGTTGAACTGACAAGGCTAAGAGGGTCAGTCGGCAAAGGCAAAGCAGTTGCCACTGTGGACGGCGAAATTGCCTGTGAAGCAGAAATCATGTTTGCCTTTGGAGATAAAAAATAAATACATAAACAATCCGGATGTGTGTCTATATGCGCACATCTTCTTTTGTATATCACGTAAAATTCAGAAGAATACTTGGTGATATAGGACTGTTTTTCTTAGAGAAGGTTTATTTTATGTGAAAATGTGCAATGATATAAGTGGAAGCAGTTTTCTATGCAGTATTGCATAGGATTTTTGTTCATTAATTCATTTGAATTTTTTGGTTTGGTAAACCAATCTTTATTTTCTCCCTATGGAGGCCGGGCACATGTGTCCGGCCATTTTTTTTATTCTGAAGGAAAGATGCGCCATCGCCAAAAAAGCTGATTCTGCTCTTTCGGAATCAGCTTTTTTGCAGAGATGCTGCTACGGTTATTTGTTGGAAGTCAGTTTTGGACGGGAGCGGATTTTCTCTTTGAATTGTTCCACAAGTGCTTCTCCGGTAATTCCTTGCTGGATTAGATCTTCAAGAAGCAATTCGGCATATTTGCTTCGGGATCGCTGCAGATGGCCTTCAAACATGATGCTTTTATGGCCTTCTAAATCTTTGATGATCCGCAGAATGGTATTAAAGGAAGCCGGATCGTTTTCTTTTTTTGTAATGACAGCCTGGATGTTCACCTCTCCGTTCACTGGCGGGAGAGCGTCCTGGATTTTCTTGAAGTGTTCGTTCTCAATCAAGGCCTCCAGCAGCCATGTGCTCTGGTCATCTTCTTTATTGATGATCAGCCCATCCGTAAGCTCTGCTTCGATTAATTCCTGGTTTTCGTCCGCTATCTGCAAAGAGATTAATTTAAACGTTTTCATACATTCCCTCCCTTTCTCTTGTTCATCTTTCTCTAGCATACCCGATTACCATTCAGTAATAAAAGCAAAAGATTTAGAGAAAAATGGAACACGAAAAAAAGTTTGAAAATGATCAAAATCAAGTTTTATATCCAAACCCTCAACTAAATCGCCCTTTTTCTTCAGGAAAAAATACAGGATTAAAGCTACAAAAGGGTTTTGCAGGGTTCTTTTGCTGGTTTTACGGAGGTCTTTGAATTCAGTATGATAAAGGCACTCACACAGAAAGGAGCTGATTTATTGATTAATCAAGTTACGCTGGTAGGAAGGCTGACACGTGACCCCGAGCTTAGATATACACCCGAAGGTACAGCTGTATCTAATGTGACACTTGCTGTGAACCGGAATTTCCGGAATGGAGATGGTGAGTATACAGCAGATTTTGTACAATGTACGCTATGGAAAAAAACAGCAGAAAACACGGTCCAGTACTGCCGGAAAGGTTCTATAGTCGGAATCGTCGGGAGAATCCAAACGCGCAGCTATGAAAATCAGGATGGAAAAAAAGTCTACATTACAGATGTTGTAGCAGAAACCGTACGTTTTGTCGGTACTAAGCAAGCTGAGAATCCAAAGCAGGAATATGAAGCAATCAAGTTTTAGTTAAACTAAATAGAGGTGAAGATGATGGGAGAAAAAGAACGTCAGGAAAGCTGCAGATTTTTTGAAGAAGAAAAAGGGGAGTTTCCGGCTCTCGAACGGCTGAATATCCAACAAAAGGCAGAGAGGACAGATCAGCTTATCGGTGACCTGATCCGCTATATTGCCAAAACGCATGTGAAGGTATCCAACAGCGAATATCAAATGGTTCAGCTGGAAATTATACTTGCCAGGGTTGAAAGCGAATCGAAAGCTTTGCGGGCCCAAAATGAATCACTTCTCCAAAGGCTTTCTGAGCTTGAACAGGCAGCCATTCCTCAAACAATCAGAAGAAAACAGTCATTCTTCAAGGAAGGAGGATCGCTGCACTTCCGCTCACAGCACACACTTCTTTAGTCTTTGCCCCTCCATTATCCAAAAATGACTGATATAATCCTTCTTCGGCCCAAAGAATGATTACTCCGCAAAACCCCCGAAATTCTGCGCGTATTTCCCCTACAAAATACAAAATAGACTCCTTGCACAGTGGCTGCTCCCCGCAGCCCTTTTTTTCGTCGTACTAAACACTTCATGGTAAAGTCCAAATGAAAGCAGATTATGCTGCGGTTACTAGCTTCAGATATTATGAGTGTGCATAATTATCTGTTAAAATAAAATATTCAAAAAATAATTATTGTCAAATATTTAGAATAATGACATAATTCAGTAAGACTATTTATCTAGTTTCAAAACATCCAGATAAGGGAGGGTGATCTATGGTCAATCCGATTGTGGAAGTAAAAGGCTTGAAAACAAGCTTTATAACAGATGACGGAGAAATTCCGGTGGTAAATTCGATCGACTTTCATATTAACCCGGGAGAGGTCTTAGGGATTGTAGGCGAATCAGGATGCGGAAAAAGTGTAACCTCACTTTCCATAATGGGACTGGTTGATTCGTCTGCAGGGAAGGTAGAAGGGGAAATTCTTTTTAAAGGCAATAACCTGGCAGATGCTTCTGAAGCGAAAATGAGGAAAATACGCGGAAATGAAATTGCTATGATCTTTCAGGAGCCGATGACAAGTTTAAATCCTGTATTTACCATTGGGGAGCAATTAACAGAGTCGCTCCGGATACATAGAAGGTGGAATAAGCAAAAGGCAAGGGAACGTGCAGCTGACATGCTGAAGCTTGTTGGCCTTGCGCGGGCGGAGGAACTGCTGAATGAGTATCCTCACCAGCTTTCAGGAGGCATGAGGCAGCGTGTCATGATTGCGATGGCCATGATCTGCGAGCCTGAACTTCTGATAGCGGACGAGCCGACAACGGCCCTGGATGTGACCATTCAGGCGCAAATTCTTGAACTGATGAAGAAGCTGAATAGAGAAACAGACACGGCCATAATGATGATCACACATGATTTGGGTGTTGTAGCAGAAATGTGCCAGCGTGTAGCCGTTATGTATGCAGGGCGAATTGTGGAGGAAGGGGATGTCAGGTCTATTTTTAAAAGTCCAAAGCATCCGTACACGATTGGCCTGATAGAATCTGTGCCAGATATGAGAGAGAAAAAGGATAGGCTTTACTCTATACCTGGCAATGTTCCTAAACCTGGAGGTGCCCAGCTTGGCTGCCAGTTCGCGCCGAGATGTGCACACGCCATGGACAGATGCCTGAGTGAGACTCCGCCGCTTCATGCCTTTGAAAATGGGCAGCAGGTCAGATGCTGGCTTCATGAAGACGGGAAAGGAGATAAAATCCATGTCACAGCCATTAGTTAAGGTAGAAAACCTGAAAAAACATTTTCCAATCAAAGGCGGGCTGCTCGGGAAGAATGTCGGCGAAGTCAAAGCTGTTGACGGGGTGTCCTTTTTCATAAAAAAAGGAGAAACGCTCGGGCTGGTAGGCGAAAGCGGATGCGGAAAGTCAACAACGGGCCGGATGCTGCTCAGGCTTCTTGAGCCGAGCGAGGGGAAAATTTATTTTGAAGGAAGAGACATTACCACCCTCTCACAAGGAGAAATGAGGAAAATGAGGCGGGAAATGCAGATGGTTTTCCAGGACCCGTTCGCCTCGCTCAATCCAAGGCACACCGTGGAAAAAATTCTGGAGGAGCCTTTAATTGTCCATGGAACAGCGGATAAGAAGGAACGGAAACGCAGGGTAAAGGAGCTGCTTGAAATTGTGGGCTTAAGCAGCTACCATGCCAAGCGCTATCCGCACCAATTCTCGGGAGGACAGCGCCAGCGGATAGGAATTGCAAGGGCACTTGCCGTAAATCCGAAGCTGATCATTGCCGATGAACCGGTCTCTGCACTCGATGTGTCCATTCAGTCACAAGTGCTGAATCTTCTTCAGGATCTTCAGAAGGAATTTGATTTAACATATTTATTCATTGCACATGACCTCGGAGTCGTCAGGCATATCAGCGACCGTGTCGGCGTCATGTACCTCGGGCATATTGTGGAACTTGCTGACAGTGAAATGCTGTACCGCAATCCGCTTCACCCATATACACAGGCCCTGCTTTCTGCTGTGCCGATTCCTGATGTGGATTATAAGAAAGAGAGAGTCTTGCTGCAGGGTGATGTGCCAAGTCCATCTAACCCGCCAAAAGGCTGCCCGTTCCATACCAGATGCCCTAATGCAATGGAGGTATGTTCAACGGCCAAGCCCGTCATGCAGGAAATTGAAACAGGCCATTACGCTGCTTGTCATTTATATCAATGACAAAGCGTAGATATAAAAAGGCATATAAAATTAGATAATTGGGGGAAAACGCATGAAAAAAGCATTTTGGCTATTTTTAATTAGTGTACTTGCCTTATCAATGGCATTATCCGGCTGTTCATCGTCGAAAAAGAGCAATTCCAGTGCAAAAGGCGGAGATGTAATGATTTACGGAAAGGGAGGAGATGCAGTTTCCCTTGACCCTGCCGTTGTAACAGACGGGGAATCCTTTATCGTTACACAGCAAATTTTTGAAACCCTTGTGAAATACGGAAAAGACAATACAAATATTGAACCGGGGCTTGCTGAAAAGTGGGACATCTCTCCGGATGCATTAACTTATACCTTCCATCTGCGTGAAGGCATCAAGTTCCAAGATGGAACAGATTTCAACGCCGACGCTGTCGTTAAAAACTTCCAGCGCTGGGCACAAAGCAAAGACCCTGCCAAATTTGCCTACTATCCTTCCATGTTTGGAGGATTTGAAGGAGATAAGGGCCATGTAATCAAAGAGGTTAAGGCAGTCGACGCGAAAACTGTTCAATTCACTTTGAACAGGCCTCAAGCTCCATTCCTTAAAAACCTGGCAATGAGCCCATTTGCGATAGCAAGCCCTACAGCTTTTGCGAAGGATGATTTCGGGAAGCATCCTGTAGGAACAGGACCATTTAAATTTGTGTCATGGAAACCAGGAGATACAATCGAGGTTACTAAAAACGATAAATATTGGCAAAAAGGACTTCCTAAGCTTGGAGGCGTTAAATTCAAGGTAATCAAAGACAATTCTGCACGTTTGAATGCTCTTGTCAAAGGTGAAATTGACTTGATGGATGGCTTGAATCCAAGTGATATGAGCAAGGTTAAGTCTAACAGCAAATTGCAATTGTTCGAACGCCCTTCTATGAATGTGGGCTATATCGGATTCAACAACCAAAAAGCGCCTTTTAATAAAAAAGAAGTGCGCCAGGCGATCAGCCACTTAATCAATAAAGAAGATATCATTAAAAACTTCTATGAAGGAACGGCTGAACCAGCGAAAAACCCAATGCCTCCTTCTGTAGGCGGATATGATGATGATATCCAGGATTATGACTATAACGTAGAAAAAGCTAAAGAATTACTGAAAAAAGCAGGATATGAAAAAGGCTTCAAAATGGATCTTTGGGCCATGCCGGTGCCTCGTCCGTATATGCCTAACGGACAAAAGGTGGCAGAAGCCATTCAAGCAAGCTTAAAACAAGTAAATATTGATGCTAAGATCGTGACATTTGAGTGGGCAACATATCTTGAAAAACTTCAAGCTGGCGAAGCACCAGTATTCATGATGGGCTGGACAGGCGATAACGGGGATGCCGATAACTTCCTTTACACATTGCTTGATAAAGACACGATCGGTTCCAATAACTATGCCCGCTATGCAAATAACGATGTTCATAAATTATTAGTAGAAGCACAGTCTACTGCCGATGAAGGAAAACGCAATGAGCTTTACAAAAAAGCCCAGGAAATTATCCACGAGGACGCACCGTGGGTACCGCTTGTACACTCTAAGCCACAGCTTGCAGGCAGCAGCACAATCAAAGGATTTGTTCCGCATCCAACAGGATCTCAATCCTTTATCGATACTTCTATGAAATAATATCAGCCGTACAAAAGGGAAGTATGGATCCTGCATGCTTCCCTTTTGTTTCGCAGACTGAAAGTTTAGGAGAATAAGCGATAGCAATTCTTTTTACCAACAAGAATGGTGTCTAGCTGCAGCGCCTGGCTCCCTGTGCAAAAGATCCCTTGCCCGAGAAGGCAAAGAGCGCCTTCTGCGGTCAAGTGCCTATTTGCTTCGGGAGCCGGTCAAGGCGCTTCCGCTTAAGTGAAAAAAGGTAGGCTTATACAAAAAGTAACGGTGTCTAACTTCAGCGTCCAGCTTGCTGTGCAGAAGATGATTGACCCATAAGGCAAAAAGCGCCTTTTGGTTCAATCCCTTTCTGCTTCGCAAGCTGACCAGGACGCGTGTGGGACAAGTTTTGCAAACCAACAAGAATGGTGTCTAGCTGCAGCGCCTGGCTCCCTGTGCAAAAGATCCCTTGCCCGAGAAGGCAAAGAGCGCCTTCTGCGGTCAAGTGCCTATTTGCTTCGGGAGCCGGTCAAGGCGCTTGCGCTTAAGTGAAAAAAGGGTAGGCTTATACAAAAAGTAACGGTGTCTAACTTCAGCGTCCAGCTTGCTGTGCAGAAGATGATTGCTCCATAAGGCAAAGAGCGCCTTTTGGAGCAATCCCTTTCTGCTTCGCAAGCTGACCAGGACGCGTGTAGGACAAGTTTTGTAAACCAACAAGAATGGTGTCTAGCTGCAGCGCCTGGCTCCCTGTGCAAAAGATCCCTTGCCCGAGAAGGCAAAGAGCGCCTTCTGCGGCCAAGTGCCTATTTGCTTCGGGAGCCGGTCAAGGCGCTTCCGCTTTTCATTAGAGAGGTGATGTTATGTTTTCTTATGCTATTCGGCGTTTAGGGGCGCTTGTGCCGGTTTTGTTAGGGATGACGTTTATTGTTTTTATGATGATTAGAGCGATTCCGGGGAATCCGGCCCAGATTATTTTGGGGCAGCAGGCTACGAAGACGGCTGTTGCTGCGCTGACTGAAGAGCTTGGCTTGAATAAGCCGTGGCATACTCAGTTTTTTGGCTATCTGGGAGGGTTATTTAAGGGTGATCTTGGGGTTTCCATCAGGACCAAGGAGCCGATTGCCCATGAGATCTGGCCATATTTGGCTGCTACTCTTGAGCTTGCTCTTGTGGCTATGCTGATCGCCGTTGTTATTGGCGTGAATGCAGGAATCATTTCTGCCTGGTTCCAGAATTCCTGGTTTGATTATTTAGCGATGATCGTTGCGCTTGTAGGCGTCTCGATGCCGATCTTCTGGCTGGGCTTAATGGAACAGTATGTAATCGCGATTCACTGGGACTTGCTGCCGACAACAGGGCGCGACAACATAAGGGATCCGGTAGCGGCCATTACCAATCTGTACTTGATTGATTCCCTGCTGGATGGCAGATTCGATCAGTTTATTGAAGTGATCAAGCATTTGATTCTTCCCGGAGCGGCGCTCGCGACAATTCCGATGGCTATCATCGCAAGAATGACGCGGTCTTCCATGCTTGAAGTAATGAGGTCTGATTTTATCCGGACAGCGCGTGCGAAGGGGATGAAGATGTTTTGGGTGGTGTACAAGCACTCCTTGAAAAATGCCTTGATTCCTGTTGTTACCGTGATCGGGCTTCAGACAGGGCTCCTTCTTGGAGGGGCAATTTTAACAGAAACGATATTCGGCTGGCCGGGCATTGGAAACTACATATATGATGCAATTGGCTCTAGGGATTATCCGGTTATTCAATCTGGAATACTTGTGATCGCTTTTATATTTGTCATGATCAACTTGATTGTTGATCTGCTGTATGCAGCAATTGATCCGAGAATCAAGTATAAATAGGAGGGATACATATGGCAGAATTGGTTAACAGCACGCCTCCGCTTATGCCGTCGCCGTCGCAGGCGGCAGAAGAACTGGCTGTTTCCCCCTGGAAGGAAGGGTGGAAGAGCTTTAAGAAAAATAAAGCAGCCGTTATTGGCTTAGGCATTGTTATATTTTTTATCTTGCTTGCAATCTTTGCGAATGTAATTGCGCCGCATCCTTTTGATAAGCAGCAGCTGTCCGATAAGCATCTGTCTCCATCGGCAGCGCATTGGTTCGGAACCGATGAATTCGGGCGGGACATCTTAAGCAGAATTATTTTTGGAGCGCGCCTGTCTCTTGGCGTAGGCTTCTTATCTGTCGCAGGTTCCGTTGTGGCAGGCTCCTTCTTGGGCATCATTGCAGGCTATTACGGAAAGTGGATCGACACCATCATCTCCAGGTTTTTTGATATCCTGCTTGCCTTTCCAAGCATCCTTCTGGCAATAGCGGTTGTGTCTGTATTGGGGCCGTCGCTTAGAAACGCTTTAATTGCCATTGCCATAATCAATGTGCCTACTTTCGGGAGGCTTTTGCGCTCAAGAGTGCTATCTGTGAAGGAAGAGGAATATATCACGGCTGCCAAAGCTATCGGGATGAAAGATGGCCGGATTTTACTCCATCATATCCTGCCAAATAGCTTAGCGCCGATAATTGTCCAGGGCACACTGGCTATTGCTACGGCCATCATTGAAGCAGCTGCTCTTGGATTCCTTGGAATGGGAGCCCAGGCCCCTGCTCCGGAATGGGGCAAGATGCTGGCAGATTCCAAGGATTTCATCATGGAAGCTCCGTGGACGGTTATCTTTCCAGGGCTGTCCATCATGCTGACCGTTCTTGGCTTTAACCTGATGGGCGATGGCCTGCGGGATGCACTGGATCCGCGGATGAAGAAGTAAATAAAGAATCTATAAAACCCATTCTGTGTCTAGCAGATTGGGTTTTATATCATTTTAAAATAGTAAAAATAGGCCAAATAGACTGGTAATATTATAGTGCAACAAAGACTTATTTACCTTAAAATAACAATATTAGGTATGTTATGTTTATTTTAGTAAGAAAATTTTGACTTATTATAAGGAGGAAAGACATTTTGTTAATGAAAAGAAGCTTTGCCATTCTATGTATCTTCCTGCTATCATTCACGGCAGCCGTCTCGGCGGCACCGCTTCAAAAACAGAACAGTGTATCACAGGAAGGGTCAAACACTAAGGATTCAGCCTCATTGAAAAAGGCAAAGCTGGAAAAGAAATATAAAGCCAGTGATAAAGTCCGTATTTTAGTAGAAATGAAGGAAGCCCCTTCAATCGTGTATGCCCAAAAAATGCATACACGCTTTAAAGATCTGCCGAGCAAAAAGAAAAAAGAATTGAAGGCAGAAAAGCTAGCCGGCCACAAAAAGGTAAAAGCAGAGGCCAAAAAGAAGGATGTAAACATCAAAGAACTTGAGAACTTTACTACGGTTGTCAACGGCTTCAGTACGACAGTCCCTTTTGGCGATATTAAAAAGCTTGAAGCGATACCAGAAGTAGGCGCTGTACATATTGTGAATGAATACAAACGCCCTGCAGAAAAACCTGATATGCTTTACAGCAAGGAAATCGTCCAGGCTCAGGAAGCATGGCGCGACTACGGCTACAAAGGCCAAGGAATGGTAGTCGGAATCATTGATACTGGAATCGACTCTTCCCACCGCGATATGGTATTGAGCAAAGATACAAAGCCTGCCTTGACTCAGGATAAGGTTAATGCTTTAAAGGCAGCTCATAATCTTCCGGGAAAATTTTATACAAGTAAGGTTCCTTACGGCTATAACTATGCCGATGAAAATGACCAGATTCTTGATTTAGGTCCAGATGCAACTATGCACGGCATGCATGTGGCCGGTACTGTAGGTGCAAATGGCGATGAATCAAATGGAGGAATCAAGGGGATTGCTCCTGAAACCCAGCTTCTTGCACTTAAGGTATTCGGAAATGACCCGAATATGCCTTCGACTTATGCAGATATTTATGTGAAAGCCATTGACGACGCAATTGTCCTTGGTGCGGATGTATTGAACATGAGCTTAGGATCGACAGCAGGTTTTGTTGCTCCTGATGAGCCAGAACAGCAAGCTGTATCACGTGCCGTGCAAAATGGTATTTTAATGTCCATTTCAGCAGGCAACTCCGGACACTTCGGAGACGGATTTTCAAGCAATCCATTAGCTTCCAATCCGGATATCGGTGTTTCAGGTTCACCTGGGGTAGCGTATGATTCCCTTCAGGTCGCTTCAGTAGAAAATAATTTCCTTGATCTTGATGATGTGGCCTATGATGCAGGCGGCGAAAAAGGGGACTTCCCTTACATGTCAGCAGGAAATGTACACCCTAAAAACCTTCAGCAGAAATCCTATGACCTGGTATACGCCGGCCTTGGAAGCAAGGATGAGCTTGCGAAGGCTGATGTAAAAGGGAAATTTGCTCTGATCAAACGCGGCACGATCAGTTTTGTGGACAAAACAAAAAACGCCCAGGAAGCTGGAGCGGCGGGCGTTATCATCTATAATAACGCAGATGGCTTTATCTCCATGGCCACAGATCCAAGCATCGTCATTCCTCAGCTATTTATGCTGAAATCAGACGGTGACAAGCTTCAAAATGCGCTCAGCTCAGGCAAGCCAGTATCAATCACCTTTACTAACGGGAAAATCAAAACCGCAAACCCGGAAGCAGGAAAAATGAGCACGTTCTCTTCGTGGGGTTTGTCGCCAAATCTGGAGCTTAAACCGGAAATCACTGCTCCTGGAGGACAGATTTATTCAACATTAAATAATAATACGTATGGAATGATGAGCGGTACATCCATGGCAGCACCTCATGTTTCAGGAGGATCTGCACTCGTTCTTGAAAGAGTCAATAAAGATTTTAAATTAAAGGGCCTTGACCGTGTATACATGGCTAAGAACATCTTAATGAATACCTCACAGCCTTTGATCGATAAAGGCACCGTCAATACAGAACAGCAATGGGGGATCCCTTACTCTCCACGCCGCCAGGGTGCAGGCGTCATGCAGCTTCATTCAGCGCTAAGCACACCGGTCATCGTAACAGATGCTACTAAAAATGAAGCTAAAGTTGCGCTTAAAGAAGTGGGATCTAAATTTTCATTTACACTTAAAGCTCAAAACGTAAGTGATAAAGATGCTGCTTATGATGTAAAAGGAAATATCCAGACTGACTTGGCTCTAAAAGGAAAGCTGGGATCCTCAGCAAATGAACTGGAAGCACAGAAAATCCTTGATTCCACGATCCAAATCAATGGAGGGGACACTGGCTCAATCAAGGTTCCTGCAAAAAAATCCGTCACTTTCACAGTGAGTGTGGATCTTTCAAAGGCTAAGGTTGTCGGTGATGATAAGAAAACACCAGTCAGCATTGATAAGGTCTTCCCGAATGGCTATTTTGTGGAAGGGTATGTAACGTTAAATGATCCAAAAGATCAGAATCCTGAATTGCATGTCCCGTATGTAGGCTTTAAAGGGGACTGGAATAAGGCGCCGATCCTGGACGGCACGGTATATGACATAAGCTCGTACTATGGCACTGCCGGCGCTGTATCCGCCGCCGGAGATGACTTTGGATATCTTGGCTATGATCCGGCTGCTGACACCTATAATTCTCTTAATGTAGCATTCTCGCCAAACAGCGACGGCCTCCAGGATGATATCATCCCGGTTACTTCGTTCTTGAGAAATGCTTCAAAAGTAGAATACAGCATTACAGATTCTTCAGGCAAAGTACTAAAAGTGCTGCGGACTGAAGAGAACGTTACAAAAGATTATTATGACAGCGGTAAAGGCACAGCTTATACACTGGATCCTGTACGAAAATGGGATGGAAAAGTGAATAACCGTGTTGTTAAGGATGGCCAGTATTATTACCAGATTAAAGCGGTCATCAATTATAAAAATGCTGCATGGCAGACTTTCAAAATCCCTGTAAAAGTCGACACTGTTGCACCAAGCGTTGCCGTATCCAAGCATGGAAATGTTCTGGAACTTGGAGCATCCGACAATGGGGGCGGTTCAGGAATTGCTTATTACGATATTGAAATTGACGGAAAATCAATCCTAAAAACACCTTTATCTTCATCAGCGAAGGAATTCAAGCTTCCGGATACAAAAGGAGAAAAGTATGAGGTCATTGCCGTCGATTATGCAGGAAATGAAACACAGGCAGAAGGAAATCTTGATGAAGATACAACAGCAGATACAAAAATTCCTTCTGTTTATATCTTAACTCCCGAAGCGTTAAGCGTTTCTGATAAAAACAATGTGAACATTGCCGGTTATATCGAAGAGCCGTCAGGATTGAAGGAATTCACCATTGACGGAAAATCTGTTCCATTGACATATGACCAGCAAAAGAAACGCTATTCGTTCACAATGACAAAGAAATTTGCGGACGGCGTTCAGTCTTTTGTGACCAAAGCAACCGACAATGCCGGAAACACGATTTCCTTCAAGCGCCAAATCCTTGTGGACGGAAAAGATCCAATTCTATCAATCTCAGGATTGCCTAAGAAGAATACAGTTGGTGCAAAAGAAAAGAACCCTAAAGTGAACGTGACTGTAGCGGATAATTTTGATGAGATCCGTTTAACTATTAACGGCAGTGAAGTGTACCATCATTCATTCAAAGAGCCTTATGCAATGCGAAGCATCAAGCATACAGTCAAAAACCTTGAATTGCCGCTTGCTGCAGGTAAAAATACCTTTATTTTCGAGGTAACCGATCTTGCAGGGCATACAACTTCTCAAACAGTCAAACTGACAAAGGAAACAAAGCGAAAATAACGATAAAGGCAGCTTTCCATTTAGAGGAAGCTGCCTTTATCGTTTTTTCATGCCCTTAATCATTATTTCCAGAAACTCTGTGATTTGCTGCTGGTTTTTAAATGGCTGCTGATCCATTTCGAGGAGAATTTTCTTTAACTTTGGATTGCTTGCAAATAGTTTTTGCAGAATGAGAAGTTCTGAATCTCCGGTTTTTGCATAATAGGAGGTTCCGTTTTCCTTGCCGATTCCGGTAAGTTCGGACAACAGCAGGTTTTGGCTTACTCCGAAAAGGTCGGCATATCGCATTAATACATCCACAGTAGGAGCCTGCCGGCCAGTTTCATATTTTGAAACGGCAGATCTGCTGATATTCAGCTTATTGGCAACATAATCCTGGTTCCAATTCTTGCTTTGGCGCAGCTCTTTTAATTTAGAGGGTAAGGACATAGTTTCTTCTCCGTTTTTCTGCTTTTCTTAAAAGTACAACGTGCCGAGGGAAAAAAGAGTGGATGTTCTAATTCGGAACAAAAGTTATTGTTCGAAAATAGAACAAAGGGGAGCGGGCAAAGAACCCCCCATTTACCAAAGGATTATTCATTTGGGGCAGGAAAATTTATTTTGTTGAAAAAGAAGGGATATTGTAAAAATAAGTCAAATATTAATAGGGATAAATTACTAGTTTTTGACAGGAGGAGTGTATGAATTTTAGCATGGAAAACGAAGATCTCTGCAATAGCAGCAGAGGAAGCAAAAGCGTTAGAGTGATACTGAAAAAAACCGTACAGGGAGGAAAGCAGCCCTTACTTTCAAGGATGACATTTTTTGATAGCATACAGCATACGGTTCCGCCCTTCAAGAAAAAACCCCAGTGCCAGGACGGCTACCAGGAATATTCCCTTCGTAAACCATTGAAACTTACCTTTATGGTGCCAGGCTCACAGGATGTAAGGCATATCACGGTAGAAAAGAAAAAAGATAAAATAATGATCGCGGAAAAAAGCGGCAATGCATCAGCGGCTTTTGAAGCGCTTCAGCATATGATGTTCAAAAGAGAAAGCAGCTATGCCTTTTTAACGGTGGTACCCGATCACTTAAAGGTGCGTGTTGAAGAGGAGAAGAACAAAGGAAGTTGCCAAAAGCAAAAGGTATGACTATCGATACATAGAAAAATCCTCAGCTCCCAGGGCTGAGGATTTTTCGTTAATCTAATGAAGGGCAACCAGTTCTTTGATCTCATCAGTTGAGAGCTCGGTGATCCAGTTGTCGCTTGAGATGATTTCGTCATTCAGCGCTTGCTTTTTATCAAGCATGGCATCAATTTTTTCTTCCAGTGTACCTGTGCAGATCATTTTATGGACATGTACAAAGCGTTTCTGGCCGATACGGTATGCACGGTCAGTAGCCTGGTTTTCAACAGCCGGATTCCACCAGCGGTCATAGTGGATTACATGGTTGGCTTCTGTCAGGTTCAACCCTGTTCCGCCTGCCTTCAGTGAAAGAATGAAGATCGGAAATTCCCCGTTCTGGAATTTTGCAATCATAGCATCACGCTGTTTTTTATTGGCGCTTCCGTTCAGGAAAGGGATGTCGATTCCGTAGCGCTTGGAAAGCAGATCCTGCATCATATTCCCCATACCGATATATTGGGTGAAAATCAGGCAGCTTTCATTTTGTTCCCTGACTGCGTCAACGAGCTCTGTCAGTTTTTCAAGCTTGCCTGAACGCTTGGAAGCCTGCACAAGATCTTCTTTTGCTTCTTCCTTTAAATAAAGGGCAGGGTGGTTGCAAAGCTGCTTCAGCTTATTCAGCATGGCAAGGATGATGCCTTTCTTTTCAAAGGCCGATAGGTTTTCAATATTTGCAAAGGTATCCTTGATCAGCTGTTCATACAGTGAAGCCTGTTCTTTTGTCAGCGGTACAAACTCTTTTTGTTCCTGTTTGTCCGGAAGGTTAAGCGCCACATCTTTATCCTTTTTCGTCCTTCGCAATAAGAAGGGCTGAATCAGGCTTTGCAGCTCTTTAATTTTTCCTTTTTGCTCTTCGCGTTCAATGGTGGAAACATACTTTTCCTGAAACTGGGCAAGGGAGCCGAGATAGCCTTTATTAATAAAATCAAAGATGGCCCATAGCTCGCTCAGCCTGTTTTCCATTGGAGTTCCGCTCAGGGCTACGTGATGCCGCCCCTTAAGCTTGCGGACAGCCCGCGATTGTTTCGTTTGCGAGTTTTTGATGTTCTGCGCCTCATCAAGGATAATGCTGTTCCAGTGAAGGGAAGTCAGCTCCTCGGTATCCTGGTGTGTAAGGCCGTATGAAGTGAGCACCACATCATATTTCGCCATTATAGAAGCGAAATCTTCGCCTTTTGTCCGGCTGGATCCGTAATGCAGATGAACCTTCAGATCAGGCGAGAAGCGTTCAAGTTCACGCTGCCAGTTCCCGAGTACGGAGGTCGGGCAGACAATGAGAGATGCAGAAACAGACGGCTTAAGGCTGATATCACTTTCAGTTTCTGAGACTTCTGAATCTGTTTCCGCGAAATCGCTGCTTTCCTCTGCGCTTTCGATGATGGCAGCATGGTGGTTTTCCGGCTGCACCTCAAGAGCTGGAGCAGCAAGGCTTTCCTTTTCTTTCACATGCAGAAGATAAGCAATCATCTGAACCGTTTTCCCAAGTCCCATATCATCAGCGAGGCAGGCGCCAAAGCCGTTTTCGCGGAGGAAAAGGAGCCAGCTCATGCCCTGCTGCTGATACGGCCTGAGATCTCCTTGAAGGGCTTCAGGTGATGGGACAGCCGGAATATTCTTAGATTCCCTGAGACGGTTCACCAGTTTTTTCAGGTCCTTATTCAGCTCAAACTGAATCCGGAGCATATCTTCTCCTTCTTCATCTTCTTCACCATTTTCTTCGCCTAATTCGCTCAAAAGCTCCTGCTGAAGAAGGTCATTAAGCTGCAGGCCTTTTTCGTTTGCGGTTTCCATCAGTGTCTGAATTTGCCTGATGAAAGCAGGATCTAACTTCACCCATTGGCCGCGGATATAAACAAGCCTTCTTTTTTCATCCACAAGGTTCTGGAATTCCGCTTCTGACAATTCTTCTCCGTTCAGAGAAAAACGCCAGTCAAAGTCCATTAAAGCCTGAAGGCCGACATAAGAAGGGCCGCGGGTTGACTGGGTCTTCACTCTCGCCTTGACCTTAAGATTGGATTCCTTGAGTGCTACCCACCAGGAAGGAAGCATAATTTCAGCACCAAGGAAAATCAGTTTTTCACTGGCTTCGGTTAAAAACTCCCAGGCCTCAAATTCAGAGAGCTGTTCTTTTAAGGTGCCGTTTTCACTGAGCCATGGAACCACCTTTGCCCAGCGAGTGATCGTTTTATCGATTTCTTTCGTATATTTATTCCAGCCGCGCGGCAGTTTTTTTGCCGGGTAGGTTTCCACAACAGTTTCATCCTTTTTGGAACGAAGAACGGTTGTCAGCTCCCAAGGTCCTTCCCCGTCAAGCGGCTCTGTAAGCTGCAGCCCGATGACAAATGGCTTAGGATCTTCTTCAAGGCCAAGCCAATCCAGCCAGCTTTCTTGATTAAAAAAGCTTTGAAGTTCTTCAGGCGACAGCCGGGTATCCTTCAGTGCCTGAAGGGCTTCTCCCCATTTATGGCTGATAGGCGAATGGTCTTTCAGAAACGTATTGGCCGCGTCGTTATACCATTTGCCAATAAAGGCTTCCATACTTTCTTCATTGTCAGGACTTACAGGAGTAACCTTTTCTTCCCAAAAGCTCGGGCCGAATTCCTCTTTTACCTCTTGAGGCAGCTTCCAGCCGATCTTTTCTTCCTGCAGACTCGCAAAGTCAGGAACCGGTATGCCGGAAGAGATAGTTTCATGAAGAATAGGAGCAGATGATAACAGGGTAGAGGAAAGGTCGGACCATTCCCAATCAATAAATGAGTTAAAGCTCTCCTTGGCAAACAAATTCAGAAGGCCCCATGCATCCAGGATGAAAACTGGTATATCATCAATTTCAGAGTATTCTAGCCTTGTGCCGTAAAAGCTGGATTCATCCCAGGTAAACAGCAGCTTTCTGATTTTCTGCGGATTGTAGTATTCACCGTGCTCATCACATACTGAAATACTAAAGCTTCCATTTCCTATAGAAGCGGTTTTTACAATCATTTTTTCTCTAATTTGCATCAGTCAGCTTACCCCTTTGCAATTCTTCTTGAAATGCGCGCAGCCGTTTTGTGGACTGCGCTACATATTGGATGTACCTGTTAAACACGTCTTCTTGCTTCATTTTTTTGTAAAGCGTACGCATCTTCTTCAAATAGCGCACAGCCTGTTTATAAGCAGACCTGTTTTTCTGGCTGACCGTTTGCTGAACGGCATGATAGTACAAGGGCAGAATGAGGGAAGGATCTTCTTTAGAGACCGCTTTAATCATATCTCCGCTGATTAAATCGATGCTCACGTCCGTATAGATATGCATCTCTACCCATTTTTTATATGACCCTTGTTCGAATAGGAAGTGAGAGTAATTCCAATAGCTGTACGGAAGGCATTCACGGTAAAATTTATCGAGCAGGTCCATGCGCTTTGTTTTATAGCAGTAGTTACTGACTGGCCCTGAAGAGGTACGGACAAAATCGGTTGAATAATAGTAATCGGATTTATCCTTCAGGTATTCCCTTACATGGGCAACAAGGAAATCAATGAAAGGCGCTGCCTGTTTTTCATTTTCATTTTCTGAAAAGGAGCGGATCCAGTAAAACATATATGGACATGCCTCAAAATTGAGTCCTTTCAGCAGGGAAGCTGCCGTTTCGCTCTCGCTTGAAAGAAGCGAGAGGTGAATCGCCGCAACCGTATAGGTCATTTTTCCCTCAGGATGCCTGGCATTTTCAAGGGCATCGCTGACGCGCTTTTGTTCTTCCTTGCGCCAGGCGGAATTCACCAGCAGGGAACTCCAGATGGAACGGTACAGATCGGTTTTTTCATAAGACAGCATATCCCGGCCCTCAAGGAGTTCTGCAGCATCCTCCTTAATGCCAGTGATGAATGGATCAAAGGCGAAAGGGCGGGCCTGCCTGCTTAACTGCTGGACGGCAGCCTGCAGATCTTCTGCAAGATTTTCTGCGGCCGAATGAAACATGCGTGCATGCAGATTCTTTTCGGGATGCTTCCTTATGAGGTCCAAGATATTCATAAGGGAGGCGAAATCAGTGACAAAGTGATATAAAAGGCTCCATTCCCTTTCCATGGGCGCCTTTGCTTCTATTTTTCTGAAGAATTTTGTCAGATGGTCATCTAGTATATAGGGAGCGAGGTTCAAGTTGTTTTCAATGCTTTTTTTGAAGTTCGCTGACACGAAATCCTTCCATGCTGAATAGCTTTTTTCAAGAGGAGAATCCGTATCCAGCAAGTCTTTTGCTGTGATGATTCCAAGATCCTTCATAAATATATTCATTGATGAATGATCCTGCCTCCACTCTGAAACCCACTCATTCACACTGCGGATTTTTGAATAAGCAGAAAAGAAAACAGCTGCCATATGCTCGCAGACAAAATCGTGATCACAATCGCAGGACGAACGCTCAGCCTTATCAAGGTCAAGTTCCACCTTATAGCGGATCACATCCTGCACCTCAGCAATGATCATATCAGGAGACTCAATACTCCTGAACACCATCCCCTGGCGATACAGCCTCTGCCCAATCTGGACTACCCTAACATCCTCACTATCCTCAGGATCAAGCATATTCCCAAAATACTCCTCAAACCACAGCAGCTCCTCCATCACACAGCCTCCTCTATGGGAAATGGGGTCAGACCCCATTTCCCAAAAACAAATTATTTCCTATAATGTATACATAACAGCATTTATAACCATGCGGCAGCGGGGTCAGACCCCATTTCCCGCACCAAATTAAGCAGAAAGGATTGATTTTCAATATGGCAAGAAAGGCGAGGGTTTGGTATCCGGGTGCGGTATACCATATAACGTGCCGGGGAAACCGGCACAGTGACATTTTTATTGATGACAGGGACAGATACCGGTATCTGCATTACCTTGAAGAAACGAAGGAAAAATATTATTTTCAGCTTCATTCCTACTGTTTAATGAGCAATCACGTACATTTGCTCCTCGAAACCAAGGATTACCCCATCAGCTCCATTATGAGAAAGCTCAACTCCAGATATGCCATCGCTTTTAACAAAAGGCATGAACTGGATGGCCATGTCTTTCAAGGAAGATTCCACTCCGTTTTAATTGAATCCGCAGAACAATTCCTCACAACAAGCCGCTATATTCACCTAAATCCCTATAAAGCCAATATGGTCGAAAAACCAGAACAATATAAGTGGAGCAGCTACCAGGCCTTTGCCCTAAGCAAACCAGATCCCCACGTTACCACCCGGCACATCCTTCACTACTTCCATACCCCCGAAAACTACAAAACCTACGTCACAAGCAAAATGATGGGGCCAGACCCCATTTCCCAAAACTCCACAAACGCTTAAAACCCTTGTTGCTGTATATGTTGGTCACATGGGAAATGGGGTCAGACCCCATTTCCCGATTTTTGATCATCTTTTTATTATACTTCATTTTGGCTGGAATTTTGAGTGGGGAGTTGGATTTGATGTGGAAGTTTGGTTTGGTGTGCAATAAAAAAACCATTCCCGGGGTGTGGAATGGTTTTAGGTGGTGATTGCGCTGAGTTTTTCTATTTTTGTCAGAATGAAGTCTGAAAAGCGTTCGTCGTTGCGAAGCTCGAAGATTAACTGGGCTTTTTTCATGTATTGCAATGCGACCGCATAATTTTCCTGGAGCTCGAGATTATAGCCTATATGATAATGCAACTCACCGAGCAGATATAATTGGTCCTGCTCAATGCACCATTTGATGGCATCTTCGCAATACTCGATAGAATCATGGTAATTTTTCAGCCGTGTCAGGACCCGGGCGATATTATAATATAAACGTCCTTTAATTGTTTTATCTGTCAGGTAGGGGATGAATTTCAAGTGATCTTTTGCTATATGGTAGGTTGAAAGAGCTTCCTGATAACGTTTTTCTTCAAAGTAGATAACACCCATGCTTAAAAGGCATTCGATTTCTCGCTCAGAATAAACTTTTTCGGTGGACCGGGATAAAGATAGGGCTTCTTTCAGATGACCTAGGGCCTTTTCGGTATCCTTTTCAATATTATATTCATAAATCCCCTTATGCCAGAGAAGCAGCTGATAATTCCTTGTATTCTGCAAAAACAGCGGATTGTTTTGCTCGGTCTTCACGATTTGTTTCATTTCCGGATAATTCATGGTCCTTCTTGTAAGCTTTAGCTGATGCGTCACTTCTTGTACATAATCCAAACGTGGAGTCATCCCGATATCGAAGAAGTAGTTCACATCCACTCCAAGCTTTTGCGAAATTAAATAAAGGGTAGAGGCGTAAGGGTACACGTCACCTTTTTCTATCTTTGAGATTTGTGCTTGAGTACATATTCCTGAAGCCAATTCACCCTGAGATAGCCCCATTTGTTTTCTTAGTTCTTTTATCTTTTGTCCGACCGCAGAAAAATCCATAGTAACTCTCCTTAAATATTCCTAGAGTTATATTTTAGTGAATAACAGCAGGTAAACATTGGGATACCTGGCCGATTTTAATTATCAATGCATGAGAACCCAAATATGTGGTTTTTTTGATTGTGGTTAAATATAACTATAGAAGTTAATTCTATTAAATCCAATGTTTTTAAAAGAAAAAAGGAGGAATTACCTATGAAAAAGAAATTTTTAGGATTTATGGTGGCTGCTCTTCTTGTTGCAGGATTTGGATTGGTTGGAACTTCAAGTTCAACGCCTACTCACGGAAATGTTGGAGTTACTGAGTTACCATCACTATTTTAATAACTACTACACTTAATATTATACTCCTACAAGAAATACACTGCCATTCCGGTGGTGTATTTTTTTGATTATTTAAATAAATTAGTTCTATAGTCATGCATTGTTTTTGCATAAATATTCTTATAGGCATATTCCTAGAGTTATATTTATTTCGAAAGGGTGTATATAGTATGATGATTTATATGGTACTTGCGCCCAGGTGCAAAATAGTAGGCCATTCCTCCTTTGTGGTATTTTGCTATAGTTGAAATAACAAATCGGAGAGAGGTGTAAGGATAAATGGATATTAATATGAAAGTTCAGCCCTCTTTTTTTGATGAAGAATGTGCCATTGTATTTTCGTTCTATTTCGATCAGGAAGCGAAGAAGATTGGGGAAGCGGTTATTTATACATGTGAAGAGCAAGATTGCCTCAAGAAGGATTGCCAGGCTGACTCGAGGGAACTGAAAGAGAAAGTGGCCTATGTGGAGCAGTTTTCTATCGTAAAAGAATATCAGAGTGCTTCCATGGAGAAGATTACTCAGTTCTTAAATATACTTGGCATCAAGAAATGCAGGCAGCGCAATATAGAGGAAGTTTTAAATTAATAAAAAAATCCTCACAGCAGAGATGCTATGAGGCCGTTAAAGAATACTTGATTTTTTTCTCTTATATAAAAATTCCTTCATTTGCTTTCGTTCGTTTACTGCAGATGATTTATAACCTGCACGCGGTAACACGGGTTTATTAGCTGGCTGCTGGCACAATTTAAATTTTTCGATTTTCATTGAAGTCGCCCCTTTGCGGATAACTATCTTAACTATCTATGGTACCTAATACCCAGTGAGTTATCGCATAAACCACTTTTGTGAAAATAAATTAAAAAACGTAAAAAGCGATAGGGATAATAAAATTGTTAATGAAAATGACGTTTTCCTGCTAAAAATATTCTTTTAGTTATATTTTAGTAGGAAAACCATGTTTTATATTGACAAAATGGCTGAAAATCGCCTTTAAACGTCTGTGAGGGCGTTTTTTGGCGTTTTGTCAGGTTCGTTATAAATGCTTAAATAAGACTATTCCTGCTATTAGTTTTAGGTGACAGGCATATTCCTCATCAGTTTATGCATAGTACCTTATTAATAGCACAGCAGGTTATTTCAACTGCCCGAATTCCTGGAAACCCTTAGTTTCTAGTACCCGAGAGTGAAGAGTACTTCGAACATACTCTTCTTTGGCCCGCTGGCTTATTGCCGGCGGGATTTTTTTATTTCAAACTTCAGGCCTTCTTAATTTTCATCCATCATCCTCCAGTTTAGTTTGGGCTCCTTCGGGTACATTAAGAATTAGACTGTGTGCCGGAGGAAACTGAATGGAGCCTAAAACGTATTCCGATATGACGAAAGACTTAAAAACGGAAAGTGCCTACCTGCAGTTTTTATTTCCTTTTATGCTAAAAGAGGATAAAGTTGAGCTTTTTGCAGAAAAGCTTCTTGAAGATGACTTTATCTTTTTTGATTTGAATGATATGAAGCAGCAGGACGCCTTTTATGGCGGCAAGAAAATCCATCATCGCACACTTGAAAGCTACTTTATGCCTAATATAGAACGATTTCTTTTTCCTGGTTCTTATAGAGATAAAGAAGGTTTCCGCCGCTTTACTAATAATCAGAAGCGCGATTGCCTTTTTACATCAGACCGTCTTGTTACCGAATTTACGGTTGATTCCTTTGATATTTTTCTTTGTCCGTTTCATATCGGCCTCATTAATATTCGTGTGACGCTTCCTGACCATATGGATTATTCGGATGTTCTTTTCTTCGGGGATACATTCAGGGTGCTTGAACCCATTGATGATGATGAAGAAACGGTGCGGATTGAATGCTCGGATGAAAGCTATAAGCTGGTCAAAGACTTTATCTTTAAGGAACTCTCTCCTATTATGAGGGATTATATTGACGAAGATGAAGGAGAATCTTCTTCTTACTTTGGCAGTCTGCCTTTTTTCATTGATGAAAGAATGTATGTAATCAGCCAGATAGCCATTCCTCCTGAAAGCAGGGTTACCAAGACAGACTTATACCGGGCAGGACAGCTAAACGGCTACGACCGGAAAGGAAAACCCTTTGTCGGGGCGAATAATCCAGATTATATTGACCGCTATTACACTAATAATGTGTATGACCGCTGGGGAGACGAAACGTATTATGTGATGAGCGAATATAATTTTGCCTGTGTCACAAGGACGGGCAAGGAATACGAAGGCCAGATTTCCAGCCAGATGTACGGGAAGGACTTTTATTCGCTGCTTTTGTTTTTTTACTACAAAATCGTCCTGATGAAGCTTACCCACGCCCATGCGAAGCTTGATATTGAAAAAGACCAGTCAAGTACAGAGCTCCTGATTGTCATGATCACGGAGTTTTCCGCCAAGTACCTTTTTCCTGAAGTGAACAGCTCAACGTCCGGACGTGAGATTTCACAGATTTTCAAGACGAACTTTGGAATCGACAGACTATATAATGATGTCAAAAAAACCCTCGCGTCACTGTATCAAAATCAGGATAAGTTATCCGGCAAGCGGAATAATTATCTGCTGCAGATCTTAACCATCTATACCGTGATATCCGGTATATACGGAATGAACCTTGTAATAGGCGACTGGAAGGGTGAAGTGAAATGGAGCAAGCTTGCCCATTACACCATCTTTGAGTATCTTGCCTTTTTCGTAGGAATGAGCGGTATTATCATTTCCATCGTCATTGGCATGGCCTCGCTAAAAAGCTACCTGAGAGAACGGAAAAGCCGCAGAAAGAAAATATAACGTGCTGCAGTCCTTCATCATTGATGGAGGGCTTTTTTGTTGCGGATCCAAAAAATCTACATCCTGCGTTTCCAATCCTCATAAAAGTCCTGGATCGTTGAATGTATTCCGTTCAGGGCAACTAAAATTAAGAACAGCATCATGACCGTAGCGATTTCACCTGTAAAATAAGCAATGACAGCAATCAGCAATATCCAAAAGATATTCGTATTCGTTTTCAAATACTTTTCACCCTCTCTTACTAGTAACCAAATTTTAACATATTTGTTTGCGAGACGGACTTTTTTCTTCCGAAAGAGAAAAAACAAGTGTTTTGAATAAAAATCATTCTTCTTAACCATAACGTCCAACATTTGTTAAAATGAATAAGTAAATAAAATCCAAGATAATAGGAGGAAGTCATGAAGAAACTTCTATTAGTTTCCAGTCTCATTCTAACAGGCATCCTGCTTTTGGCAGGCTGTTCAAATAATGATCCGAAGCCGGAGGACCGGCTGGCGGCATACACCAAGCTTTGGAATGAAAAGAAGTTCGATCAGATGTACAGCTACCTTTCAGACGATACAAAACAAAAGGTAAGCAAAAAGCAATTTACCGAGCGTTATACGAAGATTTATAAAGGCGTAGAAGCAGAGAATCTTAAGGTGACCTATAAGAAGCCAAAGGAACCGAAAGACCACGGCGACAAAAAGAAGGTAAGTCTGCCGATCTCTGTGAAGATGGACACGATAGCAGGACCGGTCAGCTTTGATAAATCTGCAAAGCTTGTCCAGCAGAAAAAGGACGATAAAACGAACTGGTACCTGGATTGGAATGCATCCTATATCTTTCCGCAGTTAAAAGATGACGAAAAGGTATCTGTCCAGACCTACCCGGCAGTCCGCGGGGAAATTGTGGACCGCAACGAACGGGGACTTGCCATGAACGGAACAGCAGGTGAAGTCGGAATCGTCCCTGAACAGCTAAAAGGGAAAGAGTCAACCGTACTTCCCCAGGTCGCATCCCTTTTGAACATGACAGCTGATGAAATCAAGAAAAAGCTGAATCAGCCATGGGTACAGCCGAATTATATTGTGCCAATCAAAAAACTCCCTGCCGATCAGACAGCGCTGATGACCAAGCTGTCAGGCATTACCTCTGTATCTGTGCAGGAAATAAACGAACGGGTATATCCTTATAAGGAAGCAACGGCACACTTAATCGGCTATATCGGCCCTGTTTCAGCAGAGGACTTGAAAAAGCTGAAAGGAAAAGGCTATACGGCTAACGATACAATCGGCAAGCGAGGTTTAGAACAGATTCTTGAAGACCGGTTAAAAGGATCGTCAGGAGCGAAGGTGTATATTAAGGGAGACAACGGACAGGAAAAGGTCATTGCCGATCATCCTGCCAAAGAAGGAGAAACAATTACACTGACAATTGATGCTGAACTACAGAAAAGTATTTATAAGCAATATAAAGGTGAAACAGGATCCGCGGCAGCGATTCAGCCTATGACAGGAGAAGCATTGGCACTTGTCAGCTCTCCGTCCTTTGATCCAAATAAGTATGTGCTGGGCATTTCAGGCGAGGAGCAAAAGGCGCTGGAAAATGATCCAAGGAAGCCTTTGTTGAACCGTTTTAGCTCCACCTATGCACCCGGTTCTACCATTAAAGCCATAACAGCTTCCGTTGCCCTTAAAAATGGTGTGAATCCAAATAAAGCGTTGGATATCAAGGGCCTTCACTGGCAGAAGTCCAACTGGAAAGACCATAGCATCACACGTGTTTCTGATCCCGGAAAGCCGGTCAACATGACAGATGCATTGATTTATTCGGATAATATTTACTTTGCACGTCAGGCACTGGATCTCGGAACGAAGAAGTTTACCACAGGCCTTGAGTCATTCGGCTTTAAGGACAAGCTTCCTTTTGAATATCCGATAACGAGCTCGTCCTATGGAAGTATTGACAGCGAAGGGCGCCTTGCAGACAGCGGCTATGGACAGGGGCAGGTTCAGATGAGCTCGCTTCATGTCGCTCTTGCGTATACAGCCTTCCTTAATCAGGGGAACATCGTGTCACCATACCTTATAGAAGGAAAACAGCCAGCCCAGAAATACTGGAAGCAAAACGCAGCATCGCCGCAAGAGGCAGCCCAGGTGCTGAACATGCTGAAGCAAGTAGTGAATAACCCGCACGGCACCGCACATGCTGCCAGCAAGCTGAAAATACCGCTCGCAGGAAAAACCGGGACAGCAGAACTTAAAATGTCCCAGGGAGAAAGCGGAGCGGAGAATGGCTGGTTCGTTGCCATGAACACCGATCATCCTAAGCTGCTGATGGCCTGGATGATGGAAGGACTTCAGAACAAAGGCGGCAGCCATCATGTTGTGGATAAGATGGAGCCAGTGCTGAAGAAGTATTTGAAGAAATAAAGGGAAGCAGCAGACTATGATGGTCTGCTGCTTCTCTTTATTTGTAAAAAAAATGCTGAGTCTGGAAACCTAGTGTAATTATAACCAACTACAGAAGAATATTAAATTTATAGTTCTTTTGTAACGAGTAATTCATATATCAATAGACATGTATATTTTGTAAGTAAATGTAAAATAAATGGAAAAATAAATAATTAAAGCTATTAATTACCAATAATTTGTATTATAATTAGATTGTAAGTTCAATACTTACTGTTGGTTACTGAGCTTATAGTTGTGTCTCATGGTATATAATTCCTTATTCTGAATCATTTATGTAACTGTAATAATTTATTTTATTTTACATATTATGATAATTATGTAGCGTTATTTAGGAATTGGAAAAAAATACTATGGTTATTTTTAAAAAAATCTAGCAAAACACCTAGATTTTAGTAGGAATATGTATTATATTTCTATACATGAAGTATTTGGAATTAACTCCATGTGCTTTTGAAAATGGTTTTAATATACTAGATTGCCAAAATCTTAGTATTTTTATCCTGATTTTGCTTTGCAAAATCTTGTAAATGTAAGGATTGGATATTTTAAACAAATATATAATCCTTATGAACTAGTTTTTATTTTGAAGGGAGAACACCAAACAAATGAATAAAAAGAAAGCAATCAAAGTCGTTGCTGCTTCCGCAATCGCAGCATCCGCATTTGCAGCAGTTGCACCTACACAATCTCAAGCAGCTACAAGCGTAGCTACTACAGTAACAAATGCTCAAAAAGCAATGAAAGCACCATTCGACAAATACTACCAAACAGGTACCACTAAAAAGACTGTATCAGCTGCTACAGTGCAAGCGTTAATCACTAAAGGTGAAAAAGCATATGCTGACGCAACTGCAGTAGTTAAGAAATCTGGCGGAAAAAGCGCTAAAACATACCAAGCAAAACTTGACGGTTACAAAAAATACTTAGATCGTTCTAAGGCGTATGTTGCTGGTTTAGGGTCTATTTTTAAAGTTTATGGTAATGCAGATGCAGCTCTTAAAGCTAACAAAGTTGCAGACCTTGAAAAAGCTCAAGCTGAACTTAAAGATCCTAAAAACCAAGGTCATGTTGGAATCGGCAAAATCTACGGACCAGTTGTTCGTGAAGTACTAACTGGTGCTTTCGATAGACTTTCAAAAGTTAGACTTGATAAAATTGAAGCTGCTCTTGAAGCACTTGCTACTCCAAAAGTAGATAGTGTAAGTGCGATTAACGCTTCACAAATACTTGTGAAATTTAATAAATCAGTTGATGCAACTACTGCTGCTGACGAAGCTAATTTTGTACTATCCCAATCTGGCGGTATTAATGTTGATTCAGCTGTAGTACAAGAAGATGGAAAATCTGTATTACTAACAACTGATGCTCCATTTACTACATCTACTAATGCAGTATTAACAGTTAAAGATGTAGTTTTAGCAGATGATGATAACAAAACATTCCCATTATTCACTACTACTGTTACTGTCAATGATACTGTAAAACCTGAAGTTACTTCTGTAGTTTCTAAAACTAATGGTGATGCAGCAACATCTGCAACTATCACTTTCTCTGAGCCAGTTGTATCTGGAACAATTAAAGTTGATGGAGTATCTTATGGACCTGTAGTTGCAGGTAAAACACAAACACTTACTGGTTTAAGTTTAGCTGCAAACGCAACGCATACTATTGAAGTTGTGAACCTAAAAGACGGTGCAAACAATGTTTCTTCTGTTGCATCTAAAACTTTCTCTGTAACTAAAGATACAGTTTCTCCAGCTGTTTCTAGCATTACTCCATTCAGTGACTCTGCTTTATTAGTTACATTCAGCAAAGCTGTATCTAACGTTGATGGAAACATCGCTCTTAAAGATGAAGCTTATGGTGACTTAACTGAAGGTACTGTGTATGCACTTCCTGGTGACACAACTGGTACTAAGTTTGTTCTTCCTATTAACGAAGCAGGTCTTTATGCAAATAAAACTGTTCGTAACTTAACAGCAGTTTTCGCTGGTAATGTTATCGTTGATTCTTTAGGTAACACTCTTGATGCAGCTACTAAAACAGTTTCAATTACTAAAGACGCAGCTGCTCCTGAAGTAACTGGTATTACTTACAAGAAAAATGCTGACGGAAATGTAACCAAGATTTTAGTAAACTTCAATGAAGGAATTACTGCTGCTACTCTTGATGCAGATAAAATTACTGTTGTAAACGAAAATGGAGTTCTTCAATCAGGTCTCCTTTCCGATGCAGTAGTAGCTTCAAATGGAGCAAAAACTGCTGAATTTACATTAGCAGCTGGTCCAACTGCACTTTCTGGCAAATATGCATTCTCAGTTGCTAGCGGTCTAGCTACTGACTTGGCTGCTACACCAAATAACAGCAAAGCATTCTCTCAAACAGTTGACTTTGGTGCTGCTCAAAATCCAACTACTACTTTTGACTTAACTGATGCTACAGTTCCAGCTGGTCAAAATAATGTTATCAAAGTTGACTTTGGTCAAGCAGTAAAAGGTGGAGCTGTTGAAGGTTCTGCAACTGATGCTTCTAGATACGCACTAAATGGTCGTTCTCTACCAGCAGGAACTAGGATTGTATTAGATGGAACTCAAAACGTTGCTACAATCACTCTTCCTGAAGGAACTATCACTGCTGATGATTCTGATGCAATCTTCACAGTAAATGGCGTAGTAACATTAACTAACAAAATTAACAAAGCTTACACTACTACACTTGCAATTGATGACAATACAGCTCCTGTTCTTCAAACAGCTGCATTGACTTCATATGATGCAACTGCTCACACAGCTGAATTAACTTTAACTTTCAGTGAAGCTCTTGCTCCATTAACTGCGGCAATTGTAGATGATGAGTTAGTAATCAAGAACAACAACTCAAATGTAGCAGTAACTGCGGCAACTGCTTCTTCTGTAGCAGGTTATGCTAAGCAAGTTAAAGTTTCTGTAACTGGAGTGACTCTTGATACAGCAAAATCACTTTCTCTAACTACTGTAGATGTAACTGGAAATGACATTGTTGATGCTTCAAACCTTGCAAATGAACTAAAAGGTGCTACAACAGTAACTGTTTCTAAGTAATTCTGATTAGATACTGTATGATATGCAGTATGATTTATAGTGAAGGATAGAAAATGAGAGGCTTTGTAGAAAGTTTTCTACAAAGCCTTTCTCTTTCAAAATATTAGGGAATAAAATACACCCCATAATTGCAACGATATGTGGTGCTCCCTTCACGCATACACATAATTGTGGGGTGTAAAAAAAAGCAGAGAGTATAGAGCTCTCTGTTTTTTTGTATAATTAAAATTCAGCAAATATAATAATATATGCAAATAATTATAGTTTATACACTTTGTGTGCAAATGAATAAGTTAAATTTGAATAGGACACAACAAATGCATACCGCATTCCCGTCAAGTGGGAATGAGGTGTGCATTTTTTTTATATGGAGGTGATATATATCAAAGGCATTAACCTACTTTGGATTCCTTTTTGAAGTACTTTTTACCTAAAATGCAAATATAGTTTCCTTAATGATTGAGTTTAAAAGGAAACTAGAGTATCTAAACTGGAGTTTTTTCTTATCAGTTAATTCTCCTCAGTTAACGAGTAAAAAGAAACTAAAGTAGAAACTTTAAATTGGAGTGTTGAAGTAATGGTTGCAATTAGTATTCGATTAAAAAACGAGAAACATCAGAGGTTATCCTAAAAGAAAATAGTGAGAGAAACAATATCAATTTGTTTAGGTGCTTCTTTGACGCAGAAACGGAACTAGTCCCGCCAAATCAGGGAGCAAAGGAAATGGTTAGCTACTTGTAAATAAAAGAGATGTCTATTGATGCTTAATTTTCCTAAGTTACTCCAGGTTACATTGATATATGTCTGGAACAACCCAAGACTTTAGTCTACCTAAGAACCTTACAGTGATTTTGCTAGAAGAAACTGATATTAAATAGCAACCAGCAACGTTTGGAAACTAGAAATTTAAAAATCATCTCGAGTTTCCCTCTTTTTCTTTAACCAACTGTAGAAATCATACCAAATGAGATGGGGCGTTTAACTATAATAGACGCAATACTAAAGAAAAAATCTTGAACAAAATTTAAAGGTGGATGTTAACTAAGAGAAGAAACTCCTGAGCGATGTTTGGAGGAACAGGCTAGGTAAGTTCTATTTGTGAAAATATTTTTGTTAAGTGGCTAGATGCTATTTGATTGTCTAGGCTCTGTTAGCCTAGGTGAATAACAAATTGATGGACAAACTTCTTCGGTTAACCGACCCAAGGGAGGAAAATTCTCAGGTGAACGTAGTAGGATATGCAAGAAAATCAATCAAAATAAAAAATATGAGTGAACGGGATGCTGTTCTTCACCAAGAGGTAGCAATAAAGGAATACTGTGAAGAACATGGGTATAATCTCGTTAAAATTTATTCGGATATCGGGTACTCTGGAGTTTTGGCTGAAAGACCAGAGTTGAACCAAATGAAGGAGATGCTTCAAAGAAAAAGAGTTAATATTTTAGTTTGCTATAACCAAGAGCGTTTTTCGAGAGATTTGGCTACGAGTATCCTTTTAGTTGTTGAAATTCTTTCCTATGTAGACAAGATAGAATTCATTGTAGAAGGAATATCCTCGGATTCTAATAGGTTTAAAACGGAATTTCTAGAAAATGCGGCTAAAGCAGCTGTAGACAGAAAGAAGTTAAAGAAAAGGTTACGGGACGCAAGAAGAGCTAAAGTGGTGTATTATAACTACTTTCGTGGAACCTTTAAACCATTAGGTTTAGTTCAACCTAATAAAGAAAAATTAGTGCCGTCAACAAAAGAGAACACTCGTAATTTAGATGCTGTAAACGAATTGAGGGTATATGAACTGATTGTATTATGCTATTTATCAAATATGAGTCTAGGTGCGATAAGCAGGCTTATATACAGAGAGTTTGGTCCAACAAAAAGAGGAAGCAATTGGAGCCCCAATACAATAAAGGGCATATTGCAAAATCCAGTGTATGCAGGGATTTTGAAAAGTATATTTTCTACGAATGTTAACTCTTCTCCTGTTGAAACTATTGAGCCTGTATTAAGTCTAGAAATGTTTGAGTATATTCAAAAGAAGTATTCCAATGAGAGGAAAGGGAATAAATTTAAGTTAAGTAAATATATTCCTGATTTAGCTATTTGTAGCTATTGTTTGGAACCATTAAGACTAAGTGGAAAGGTGTATTATTGTCTGAACTGTAATTCTGAAATTGGCTTTGATATTTACATATCCTTGTTAAAGAATGAATTTAAGAACCTTGTTCATGTTTCAGACTTTGGTAAGAGAACCATAAAAGCTCTAGACGAAAATAAGGATAAAGCTGAGTCCAAAATTAATATGATAAAGAATGAGATTTATAAGTTAGAAAAGCGTCATGAAGAAATAAAGCAGTATTTTCCTAATTATTCAGAACGAAGAGAAAAAAGTTTAGCTATGAATGAGGAAAAACAAAAGAAATGGAAAGAAGAACTGCTTTTAGAGAAGTCTTATTATCGTTTTCTTTTTGGGGAAAGCTTGCTTAGTGACGAAGTAAACACAGCTCCTATAGAACAAGATTATTTTCTAACTCTACCTTATTTAGTAATAGTCAATTTTAAAGAATTTATTGTTCATGTTAAATATCACGAGAAAATCTTTGAAAAGGGAGATATTCATGACTACTTACTATGAGCTTTTAAATTATAAGTTGATTTACGCTTACTTAAGAACCTCGGGCGATATTAATCCAAAGGATAGTATTTTTGTTCAGGAAATGCAGGTTCGAGAATTTGCTGAAGAGCATTCTTTGGAAATACAGGATTTTTTAGCAGATGAAAAGAAAACTGGATTAAATCAGAACCGACAGGCATTTCAAAGGTTAGATTACCTAGTTCTTAGTGGCTTAACCGATTGTGTTTTAGTCCCTTATTTTGACCGTTTAGGTAGAGAGAATTTCGAACTTGCTCTCTTTTTATTAAAACTAAAAGAGAAAGGTATTGAGTGTATTAGTATAGCTCAGGGTAAAAGGCTCTCCTTAATGGATGAAAGTGATATCATAAAGGAAGCAAATGCAGCATATGAAGAGAACCTAAATCGCACAAATAGAATTATGCAAAAGAAAAAAGCTTCTCTTAAAGAAGGGCATTATATCTTTAATGAACCGTTTGGGTATAAAAAAGATACTAATAGAAGACTAAAAATAGTTAAAGAAGAAGCAATAATAATTCAAAAAATGTTTGAACTTTTTCGGGCTTTAAAATCGACCTCTAAGATTGCAAAATTATTTAATGAGGAAAGCATGGGTGGAAAGGAAAACTGGACTGCTTCCACAATCTATCAATATTTGACGAACAAAAAGTACACAGGAAAAAATTACAAAAAGGAGAGGGACGACGAAGGTAATTTTACTTATACATTAATCTCAGAAGTAAATTTCGAACCCATCGTAAGCGAACAGCAATTTGAAGAAGTTAATCAACTTTTGCGAGAAATCAACCCAAATAGAAAGAAAAGAAAGAATAAGTTATTTCATATGTTTAGAAAGGTGCTCTCTTGCCCTAACTGTGGGAAGACACTATCAGGAAATAAGACATACTACCATTGCTCAAATAGGAGTTGTAAATTCAGACATAGGAAGGATAAAGTCGAGTCTAAACTTCTCTCCTATCTCAAACAGTTAGATGAATCAACGATTGACCCTGAAGCTGTCAAGGAAGAAGCAGCTAAAGAAATTGAGAAACTAAGAGAAAAAGAAGAAAAGATTGAAGAGCAATTTGCAATCGGTCAAATATCAAAGTCCCGTTTTTTAGAAAAGAGGTTTCAAGTTGAACAGCAAGTTAAAAAGGTTCAGGAAGGGTTAAAGGATTACTTATTTAAGAATCCGTCGTATGAGCGGCTCATCAAAGATGAAAACTGGGACCATTTAAATCAAGTTATGCAAGAAGAAAAATTAAAACTTTGCTTTACATTCAATGATGATGACGAAATATTTATAACACACCGATATGATAAATAAGCAAACAAAAAACCATCAGCCGAAATTACGGTTGCTGGTTTTTTTGTACTTGAATAGAACTAGAGGGATTTTCGAATTTAAACTTAGCTCTCAAAGCATCATTAAGAGCTAGCATATATATAAAGTCTAACTGTTCCTGGGGAGGAGTATTTAGAAAGTTAATACTCCAGTTACCTTTTTGGTTTTTCAATGTGCGTTTCACTCCTTTACTCATAGTATGGTTTAAAGGAAGAAACTTATGTAAAAAACCTAAAGATTGAGAAGTCTAGTATACTAGACTTCTTAATAAAGTAACTCCAGTTCCTTAATATATAAATAAATGCAACTGTTCCTTCGGTTTATACTTGGCTAAACTCCTTAGAAACCGTAAGGTTTCTTCAGATACTGTATATGTTTGTGAACCTAGAGTTACCGTACGATTCTCCCAATCAATAGCATATTCCTCAAGTAAGAGTATATCCGTATAATTATTGTGGTCTATTTCAGATGACAGCATAAATAAGGATATAAAACGTAAAAGGTTGTATATCATTCCTGTTTCACCTCCTTTGGGATATTCTTAGATATTTTCCCCTGAAATTTAGATACTATGAAGCTTCTTTTTATTTGGTTTTTAAACGATATTAGATATTAAAAACAAAAACCAAAAAAACTGAGTTATACCTGAGAATAGTGGGATAATGGGGGAGGAGATGGACTTAAAGGTAAAAAACAAAAAAATAACAAAAACCAAAAAAAGTATCGAACATTTGAATAAAAAAAACCAAAAACACCTATACTATTATCAAGAAGAAAAAGGCTAGGTATACACCTAACCTCAAGAAAGTCTGTTAATGGAACTTCGTAAATTGTCTACATGCAACTGCTGATACCTGGCGGTAGAACGAAGGTCTTTATGACCCAGTATACTCGCAATATACTTTTGGTCTACGCCTAATATTGTTAAATGAGTTGCTGTACAATGTCTTAGGATGTGGGGGGTAACTCTCTTTTCAATCTTAGCTTTTTTTACGATTTCCTTTAGTTGACCACGTACAGTCTGTGGGTCAATCGGCTTTATGTAACTTCTTGGAGAGTGGAAGACGTACTTTGACAACGGAGCAGGATGATTTAAAAGGAACTGCTTTAAGGTAGGAACCAACTCATCGTGAATAGGTAAATGCAAGTCCTCTCCTCCTTTTATAACTGGGAAGTACAGTTTCTTTTCATTAATAAAAACATTGCTTTTTTCGAGTTGAGTAATAGGAGTAATCCTA
The DNA here is from genome assembly GCF_001866725.1 of Bacillus sp. MUM 13. NCBI lineage: Bacteria > Bacillati > Bacillota > Bacilli > Caryophanales > Bacillaceae > Bacillus > Bacillus sp. MUM 13. Next base: position 15,669 of record NZ_MLYQ01000062.1, on the reverse strand, counting down.
CTGCCAGTAAAGTAAATAAGCGAAAACAGAATGAAATAGTAATAGTTGTGTTTCTTCGCTACTGAAAGCAAATGGCTGACCTCATGTGGCTCTAAGATGGTTGGAAGTGGAACGTAGGCTTTTGTGTGTTTGATTCGGGCAGCTACATTGTCCTTGAAGTTCATTTCATCCACTAGAAACTTATACAGAGATTTCAAAGTAGACAGATGCCTGGAAACAGAGTTTAATTTATATCCTCTTTCTCGCTGTAAGTGGTCAAGATAGTCCAAGAGGTCATTCCTTGTTAGTTGTTCTAAAAGAATATTTCCTTCATACTCTTGATAGATGAACGTGTTAAATAATTTTAAATCAGTCGAATACCCTTTAATGGTCTCTTCTGACTTATTGGTCCGTTTAAGAAACTTAATAAATTTAGTGACGTAAAAAGGCAGATTAAAGTTCTGGCTAAAATACATATCACTGTCCTCCTTTTAATATTAGTTGAATAAACTTTCAATTTGATTAGACTCAAAAACAAGCTTAGTCATTGGAACATTTAATGCAGTGAGCTGGGCTTCAATCTCCAGTTTTAATGGACCAGCATTGAATATTCTTACATGGTATACAGGAGTGTTGTGAAAAATAGAACCAAGATTCCCATAACCATCTTCTTTTGTTAACATCCCTGGTACAGTTCTGATAAATTCTTGGATATGATTCTTATCTTGAGCTCTTGTTGTAATACAAATATGTCGTTTGTCAGCTGTTAAGGTTAAAGGAACTTTTTCATTACTCAACTCAAGAACACCACTAAAATCAACCTTAAACTCACCGTGGGGGTCAGTGTTATATTTGGGCTTTTTGCATAGTTCATCCCACTTGTGTTTTATGTTGATTATCATCTTATTGAATTCTGAGTGGGTAACCCGCTTTTGTTTACTACCAATCAAGATATCTAAATTCTGATAGGCAACTGGAACGTACTCCTCCAAAATCTCAAACGAAAAGCTTTCTAAATGTTTTATATAACACTCTAGCAGTTTCCTTTTGTTGGTTTCTTTATTGTTAACATCATTGATTTCTCCCATTTGTTCTGGATAACCAGGATTTAATTTCTGAATCACATTTGCTTGCTGCACATCATAGTTAAAAGGGGTGTCCACCGATGTAGTTTTAATCGGAGCTAAGCTGCTTTCAGTTGAATTTGCTTCGTTTTCTTCATTTGTGTTTGATATATGATGTTGCTCCTCCTTTTCTTTCCTCTCTCGTAACGACCTAATCCTTAATTCAACACAGTCCTCAAATCTTACATTGAAATGTTTTGCGAATGCTAACATGACAGTGTCAGACGGGATTTTCCCCCCTTCTTTCCTTATTTGGGGTAAATACTTTGGGCTAATTCCAAGGATATCTCCCAATTCTGTATCTGTTTTTGCTAGTTCAGACTGAATTCTAGTAAACAATTCAGCAACATTTTTGCATTCGCTTACCAGATTGTTCATTTTATCTTCCACATCCTTTCCTCCTTTATCATGTCATTTTTACCTTCTTGAGAAAAAAATATACCCACATCGTTACTTATATATAAACTAGCCTTATTAATTTTTAAAAAATAGAATAAAAGATATGAAATGTAAATTAAAAGTAATTTTATTTTATTGAGCTGTAAGGAAGGTTCAAATAAAAATTATTTGCATATATCGGGGGAAGGTATGAAAGAGTTTAGTGAAGAATTCCTCCAGTTTCTGACCTTTATCGTCACACATTGCCTAGTAATTTCTTATATATTTCTTTGTCAAATGGGCTTTCCGGTTTGTGTAGTAACATAGAAGAATAAACAAAAAATTCACCATGTTTATTAGACCATATTCTTGGTTCACTATGGAAACTTTTGTATATAATAGGTTTATAGTAAATTGGGGAGGGACAATGTTGGAGTCTATCGTTTTGGAGCTTCAAAGGGAAGCAATGAATTCAACTACAAACATATCCGACTTGTTAAGAAAATCATTAATAGTTGCTAGAAAGCTCAAAATTGGAGAATTTGAGGCATGGATTTCACAAGAAATGAATGGATATAAAGTAAACAGAAATGAGGTTCCAGATTATCGTGAAGTAGTTGGAGTAATACAATGGTTTAACCCTTATCGTGGTTGGTCTCCCGTAATTATTCAAGACGAAAAAATCTTGGAAATCCTTCAAAAGAACGAGATTATTCAACCTGTTTCGGAAATAGAAAATTTAGTGAAAAGTGACAGCAATGATTTAGCCATTCTATTACCACAAGGGGTACAAAACATGTTGTCTGATTACTTTGGGGAGCCAGCACAATTTCACTTGAGCTTTGGTAAATCGCAAGCACAACAAATAATAGAGACTGTTAGGAATATAATCTTAGAATGGGCTTTGAAATTAGAGGAGGACGGTATAATGGGAGAAGGATTAAGTTTCAGTGATAATGAAAAGAAAGAAGCCAGTAAGCACAATTATAATATTACAAATTTCTATGCTCCTACTTCTGGAGTGCAGTTTCAACAAAACACCCTAAACTCAACACAAACAATGACCAATTCAATGGATATTGGACAATTAACGGATTTAATCTCAAAGATTAAAGAAAACATTAATCAGGCTGGACTTACAGAACCACAGCAAAACGTTGTTGAGACTGAAGTTGAAACTATTCAAGCCGAATTGGTTACTGCACAACCTAGACCATCAGTTGTAAAAAATTCGTTGCAATCAATTAGGACTATGCTTGAGGGAGCTGGAGTAAACCTTGCTACTTCTGGTTTAATGTTCATGATTGATAAAATATCTTTCTAAATATTAAAAGGGAGCTCCAAATGGATGCTCCCTTTTATCATAATCGGCATGTTTTGTAGTTCAATTCCTTCGTCTGTTGTCTTTACGCGAATGCTTTCAGAATGCTGTTGGTTCCACATTCCGAAGAAAAATTAATCTTTGGATATGGAAGGAAACATCCTTGAATGAGTCTCTAGGGATAGAACTACTTATATATTTCATATTGTTCAAATCCATTTTAATGCATTCGTGTCATGGTTTTACCATCAATAATAGGCTAAATTTGGGCTATTACCGATAACTAGAAACTCAAGTAAAAAAGATTAAGGGGAAAATAAAGCGTCAGATTTATTGTGGAGCTATTTTTTTAACATATTTTCTGCCCTTTTCAGTTAACTCAGCAAACAAATACTTTGTATTACGTGAGATAGTTAGTTTTTGATGTAACCTTCATTCTTTAGATATGAAGCTGTGGCGTTCCAAGTTTCTTCTGTTACTTCAAAATCCTCATGGTTAGGTTGTTTACCATTAAACAGGCTTTGTAAAACATCAATCATCATTCATGATATCATTCGTCTTTTATCTAAAGATTTGACACAAGGTAATAATATCCTGCTGGTAACTGATGTCCCTGCTTTATGAGCCGGACAAGTGGGTCTTGGGAGTATGATAATTAATTAGAAAGTAATACTATCAGGACAAAAACAAATAATAATTTGGAAAAGTACAATTTTAAAAGAAAAGAAAGTTGTGTCTAGTCCCCAATATAATTGTTTAGTTCTTCGACTAATTCATATACTGTTGTAATAGGATTTGAATTGCAAAAATCGTGATAACCTTTCATATCATAGTGATGTTTTTGAAGTTTTTTTGCAAATTTAATTGCACGTTCTTGTTTGTCTTTTAGTAACTCGTATATGTCTTGTTGTTTTTTTTCATACTTTCTTTGCATTAGCTCTGTTAACTTGTCAATATATTGAGTACGAGACATTGCTGCGTCGTAGTAGTTATAATGCAACAAATACCAAAGTTCAAAAGCCTCATTTGTAACTGCAAATTTTATTCCATTTGAGTCACATAGCTCAATTGCTTTTTGGAAGTTAACAACTGGGAAACTGTCTCTATCAAATACAACCCAGACTTGGTTATACGGTGTCCCTTCTTTTTCGGCTTCTCTTTGTAGTCTAATTGCTTCTTGAACAAGAGTATGGGTATTTTTTCCTTCCCCTACAACGTCAACTTCAATGACATCTTTTTTTAAAGGGAATTTTTTAAAATAGTTGGGCTCCGTTCTTTCTCCTTCACAAACAATTAGGAATGTGTCTCTTTGTTCTTTTCTTGAAACAGTTCTCCTTTTTCTTTTAAAAAAGTCATGACTCCCCATTATTATCCTCCAAAGCCCTTTTCCAAGAGTGAAATTTAGGGATAGCACCATACTTACCTAACATATAGTCTTTTGCATAGGAAGCATCCTTTCGAATTTTCTTATCATCAACATCACGAAAATCAGCTAATGAGAACAATTCTGAAGAACCAATCCTATCTTTTTCTACAAACCAAAGTTGGTCTCTACGAAATTGCTTGTTAGTTAGGTTAGTTACATCATGTGTAGCGTATATTAACTGTGCATTACTCTTATTTACATCATAAGAATTAAACATTTCAACAATTTTTCTGGTTAAATGAGGGTGTAGCTTGGCATCTAACTCATCAACCAACAAGACACCGCCGTTTTCGAGTATTTCAATTATTGGTCCAACTAATGCTAAAAATTTCTTAGTGCCTTCAGATTCTGATAATCTTACATCAAAAGTTTGTAGACCTGCCTCTTGTTCCTCCTCATTGAATGTTTTTCTAACACTATACAAAATTTGACCCTTAAAATTCTTTGGTAATACAGAATCTCCGAAAGTATATTCAATTTCTTCAACTTTTAAGTCCTCTATTCCAATGTCTGCTGCCCTTATTAATTTTAATATCTTCTCTTTATAACTAGGCTTATCGAGCAAATCTCCAATTTGGTTCATGCTTCTATTATCCATCCCTGATATAAATTTAAAATCCTCTATCCAGGACTGAATATCTAATGCAATTTTTCCATTAAAATTGGCTACAACTGAAAGAAACAAAGCATTGTCTCTAGTTTTTGCCTGTAATCCTTTACCTTCATTATGAAAAGGGGATGACTTAGGTAAGTCATATTTATTACCTTTACGGTCAAAAAGTTTCAATTCTTTTAAATATAACCATTCTTCATGAACTTTCTTCTTATCAACACTAAACCCATATCGATAAATAAGGTCTTTGTGTATAAATTCTATTTCAAATATTGTTGGTTCATTTGCTGAGTGAGTATTAAGAAGAAAGGGTGTTACATTTATGCCTTCAGTAGCGGTTGATTCTTTTGAAGAATTAAGTATTAAATCCCGCATTACCTTCATTGCTTTTAATAAGTTACTCTTTCCACTTGCATTAGCCCCATATATTACTGCGGTTTTAAGTAGCTTGGTTTCTTGATGTTCAAAAGTATGGGTATCTTCATGTTCCGTAATGGGTTCAGATTCTAAACTTAATGTAGTAGCGTCCCTAAAAGACATGAAATTTTTTACATTAAATGTAATGAGCAAAATTATCCCTTCTTTCGTAAATTCCTAACTATATTATATACATTTATATAAAGAAATACGCTTTTTTTGTGAGAAATTTTCTCACGAAATTCGCGAAAATGATTACATGTATAAGAACTGAATGGTAAGTAGAGAATACTGTTAAAGAAATATTAGTCGATTTATCAAAATGATTTTCTTTTCTTTGCGATAAATAACCGTATATGAACATTACTGTAGTTAAACTGAGTGTAAGTGCGATTACTTCAAAATCTTTACAAGTAACATTCAGCAAAGCTGTTGATGATACAAAAGCTGCATTTGAATTGAAGAAAGATGGTTTCAAAGTAAACTCTTCTAATATCTCTTTCAGTGCTGATAAAAAGACAGCTACTATTGAACTTACAAGCAAAATTACAAAAGGTGAATATTCAGTTTCTGTTACTGGTGTAACTGATGAAACTTTAACTGGTTCAGTAAAAACTGAAGATGAAAAGGTTGCTAAAATTGAAGTACTATCAAATGAAATTCCTTTAACAAATCTTAATGCAGGTTCAACTGCGGATGATGTTAGTGTTCCATATAAAGTTACAAACCAATATGGCGAAGATATCACAAAAACTGCTTCTGTTGTAACTTCTTCTGGTACAGTTGATCAGGCACATGGTGTGATTAACTTCTTAGATGGCTATAATACTACAACTAATAAAACAGTAGCATTTACATTAATCAATGTAGATTCAAATGTAAGCACATCTGCTGTGGTTACTGCTGTTTCTTCATCTGTAGAATCTTCAGTTGAAATTAAGGGTGTTTATAACAAGGACGGTAAAACACTTAATGAAACAACTGACCTTTCTAAAGATAAGTTCTTCTTAGAAGTAGAAGTTAAAGATCAATACGGAAAAGTAATTAGCAATCCAAATGCAAGCTCTTTACTTGTTAGTGAATCAAACAATACTATTATTGATGTAGATGATTCCACTCAAACACCTGCTTTAGATACAACTACTGTTGATGGAAAAGTGTTGATTCCTCTTACAACTCCTGTAGCTGGATTAAAGGCTGGTTCTTCCACTGTAACACTAATTGCTAAAAATACAGGTAAATCTTCATCTACTAATGTTACTGTTGCAGAAGGTGTTCGTGCTTACACTGTAACACTTGGTCAACCAGAACTTGTAGCTGCTGGTGAAGATGCTTTAATTCCTGTTACTGCTCTTGACAACAATGGCAATGAAATTACTGATTTAGATGTCCTAAATAGCCCTACTCGTGGTTTAAATGTTGGAGTTAATACATTAGTTAAAGTAGATGGAAAAGTCTATCTTAAAGTATCAAATCCTTCAGTAGGACCAAACGTAGCAGTTGTAACTGTTGTACCAACACAAAAAATTGTAACATCTAACTATACAGTAAGAACTGCAGCAGCACCGTCTGTAATTACTGGATTAGATAAGGGAGTACAAACTGAGATTAGCAATGGTCTATCTCAAGATATCACAGCTTCTGATTTAGTGATTGAAGACCAATATGGTCGTGTGATGAGTGATGCTGATGTAAACGCATGGTTAGATGCTAATGCTGGAAACTCTATTGTTCTAAAAAGTTCAGTAGACTCATCAGATAAATCTCCATTTGAAGTAACTACAAGTGCTTCTGGTTCTGTGGATACTGCAACACAAGTAATTACAGCAAGCACTGCTAATTTCAATGTTTCTGCAAAAACAGCTGGTGACCTAAATAATACAGAGAAATTAACATTTGCACTTTCTACTAATGGAGGTACATCTACTATTGCTTCTACATCTAAGGATGTAGTATTCAGCAGAGTTGCTGTAAGTGAATTTGCTAGTTACGAAGTTAGCACTCCTAGCCTAGTTGAGAATAAAGACGCTAGTGCATTTAGCTTGAAAGTATATGGTGTAAAAGCTAATGGCTCAAAAACACTATTAAATTCAAGTGATTATAACTTAGTCTTACCTACTGGATTTACAAAAGGTGGCACAAACAACAATACTGTAACATTAACTAATGCATTAACAGATATTGATGATGATGCTACTACAACTGATGTTCCACAAACTAAAGACTTTACTTTCAAAGTAGTTGTTGCTGATGCAAATGCTACTACTCTTACTAAAGTTGTAAAAGTTTCAGCTGCTGCCAAAGCTGATGCAAGCGTAGGTGTTACTTCTAATGGAGCATCTACAGGTACTGCTCTAACTGCGTTAACTTATGAAGCTTCAACATCTACAAATGATTCTAATATTGTAGATCTTACAGGTGCTGCTGGAGCAACTGACACATTAGACCTATCTGTATTAGAAAATAACTTATACTATGTAGATCAATATGGAAATGAAACCGTAGCTCCAAGTGGTGACGTAGTATTAACATTCTCAAACTTAGTAGATGCTGATACAACTCATGCTGCTGCTATTTCTGATAACGGTACTTCTTCAGCTGCTGTTTCTGGTCTAGAAGCTGGGGATACTGTTAAGGTTAAAGTTGAGGTTGGCAACCTACCTGCTAAAACATTCACTGTTACAATTAAATAATAGTAAGTGTTAAAGTAAAATTGAAAAAGTCTGCTATAACAGGCAGACTTTTTCTTATAATTATCAGGTTTTATTTGGTACATTTCATAATGTTGCGTTGTGTATTGCTTCTGGCTATATAAAACTTATGGGGTGTAGAAAATGGTAAACGTTTGTTGAGATATCTCCCATTTTTTACACCTCATAATTATTACGGTTATTTGCACTACTCCCTTCGTGCAAAATCTTATGGGGTGTTAATATTTATAGTAAAGCTCTGTAGAGAGAAATCTCTGCGGAGTTTTTCCTTTTTAGTTCTATAATAAAAATTTACAATTGATGTACACTCATAACGCATACACATAATTATGAGGTGTAAAAGAAAACAGAGGGCTGCATAGCTCTCTGTTTTTTTGTTATTAATTAGAAGTAATCAAAGAGTGGCGCTTCTAATCGATATAAAACATGAGGGGAAGAATCGAGTGGAATTTATTACCAACATTTTTAATAAAGCTTCAACAGGCAAAAAAACGGATCAAAAGGAAAAAGCTCAAAGTGAAAAAAGTGAAAAAGTCGCATAGAGAAAAGGAGTTATTGGGGAGTATAAAGTGGATATTCAACTAGCCCAGTTTCCAAAAAGCTTTAAACATGGAACTATATACGGTAAGAAGGAACAAAAGAGCTGGCTTATAAATGGAAAATTTAAGATGTTGAATCCGCTAGTTTAGAATTATGGTCATATTGAAAGCATCAAGCCACTTATCAATAAGCAGTATCATGGACTATTTATCTTTTTAGTATCATTTACAAAGAGATGTACCCTGAAGGTGGATCCTGAGTTAAGGCACATTTCTTCCAATGAGTTAGTTATGTATGATATCGAATTATCGAATTATTGGAGTACATCAATAGAAAGATTGCTGTAATAAAATTAAAACAGACCGAACCGCTATTGACTGATACAGATGTCGACACGATATATCATAGTCTGTTTAGAGAAAATATAGAAGAAATTTCAGAACGACAAACGCATAACACCTTCCTTTCTAAGCTGAAGAATCAAGTAAACGAGAAGGATAGTGAACGTAAAAAGTGTTGTATGTGCGAAAAGATAGTATCTAAGAAGGTTAAAAATTTCTGTTTATCAAACCAAAAGTTCAAAGGAAAAATCTATTGTTACGAACATTAGAAGAATAACATTAGCTAACTTGAAATTTAAAAAGGATGGCGTCAACCATCCAAATACGTTGCACTATCAATTCTCTTGTACATGGCATCTAAACGGTTATCATAATTAAAATTTTATATGCTCCATAGATGAACAAAAATATTGTAATTGTAGATGCGATAGTTCTAGGGATTTTGAATTTTAAAAGTATGAGTCCTATTACCATTGAAAGTACAAAGGGAACTAAAAGAACTAATAAAAGGTTAATAAATAAATCATCCATAAATGGCTTTAAAGGGCTAAAATCTATCTGCATTCCATATCACCTCATAAATTATATCGGCGCAATTAAAATTTGATTGATAACCAGTAGACTGTAAAGCTTTTGTCTGCAAAGAGAAAACAAGAAATTATATGTTTAAGTATTTTTCAAGACAAGGTAAAGATGTCAATAGGGATGGGTGCCTGTCATTCCCCGAAGACTTCGAAGATTGATAGCTTAGAGGAAATGCTCTGTAGAGTCAAAAAATCTACAGGGCTTTTCTTTTTCTTTCTTATCTTTAATAATATAAGTAAACGATAAAGCAATTGTGGAGGAAACATTGATGCATATAGACCGTGATACCCTCAAGGAAATAATAAAAAAGACCGGGGAAAAGGCAAGGGAAGAAGCAAGGTTACATGGTACCTATATTGTTTATATGGATGAGAAAGGCAATACCGTTAGAGAGTATGCAGATGGCCGTATAGAGATAGAGGAAAATTAAATAAAAAGCCTTTCTGTTACAATTTGAAAATAAACGGGGGTAATTATATGAGAGAGTCGCCTTTATTTATGTTCAAGCGGCAATGCAGCAAGAAATTATTTACAAGGTCAAAAAATTCAGACTGAGATGATCAAGAGATCGCTTCTGTCCTTGAAGTTGACATCCGGCTTGTTGAAAACCTACGGAAGAAATGTGAATGTATGTAGAGTAGGGGGATAGGAGGAAGAAGGAACGGGTGAATGACTTCCGCTCCTTATTACACACCTTACTCAATCAAAACGAGGGGATACTAGCAATTGTAACCCAATGTCTTCTCCATAATCCCAAAGCTTAATTGCAGCATAAGTCCCTTGAGTTAGAAGAAACAAACGCTCTTCTAGAGGATTAATAGCCGCCTTTTCGCCTTGACAGCCGTGAACGAAAGTGGCTGGATGTATTCGAACGATTCGCCCTGTATCATGGAAAAAAACAAACTTCATCAAACTTTTTCCTCCCTCTAAGTCCTTTGGGCATGTTTAAAGTAACTCCATAATATTTGCTTGATAAAAGCCGTTAATGATTCTATTCTATTCACCAATCTTTACGCAGAGTATTCTAAATTTTTATAAACCGCTCTAGTTTAATCGTCGGAAAATTTAATCCATACTTCTTCTCGTTTCCTCTTTAGTTCATTACCAAAAATCCGGACAAGAGCCTTATAAACACTTTTAGCTTGTTGGTTTAAGTTTACCTTCTCGACGAACTGATCGATAAGTTCTTCATATGAATCGTTATTCTCAACTCTCTTTATTTTATCGTAATCGGTTTTAAGTCTTAACAACACCTTATGAATAAAGCCAATTCTCTCTTGTTCTTTAATTGGATCAATAAGCTGATAAATATCACTAGAAGTTTGTATCTTTTGCATGAGTGTATCAAATTCCTTCGTCTCTTCTTCAATTAAATAAATGTAAGGGAGCTGCAACATTGTTTTTTCTTTAACAATGCTGTCATATTGATCTGAAGAAATACCAGTTATATCAAGTATTTCTTGTTTTGAAATCCCATGTTCAATAAGATGCCTAATTATATTGTATAAAGAAAGAGTATTGAGATCTTTGTCACGATAAACTTTTTTTAATTCTTCAAGCATCCTCTCTTGTTTTACTATAAGTTCTTTTAGCTCTTCATATTTCTTCTTAAAGTTATTATTAATTTGATGGTTTCTGTCCATATAAAACACCTCCATATAGCCATAGTTGCTACTTACCCTTCTTTTTTTGTTAAATATTCTCCTGATTAATTCGTGAAAACGGATAACCAAAATGCCAAAGTTACAATTGAAAACGTCTCAATACGCTACTTGTAAATCAGCTCTGCGATTGAATAGAACTGTGCAACAGGCAGACAAATAAAAATGCGTATGTAGAGAATTAATTTATAAAAATCAATCACACCACCTTATTTGAATAGCAATGCTTAAATATTGTCCAGTAGCAATTTGTTGTATACAAGTTGTTCATAGTTGTATTTTCAGACTTCGAATCTTAAAAGTTGGTATTGAATTTAGATATGAAGGTTTAAGGCTAAGTAATTTCAAAAGTTATAGGAATAACAAAAGTAAGGGAAGAACAAAAAAGAAATAGAACTTGTATACAACTGAATCCAACTGGATAGTATTGTTTCTTGAAAAACAATCTTTAATTTGGAGGTATCAAGTATGGGCAAAATTATTTCTTATTCAAGAGGGTCTAGTAAGGCGAAAAGTTTTAATGGTGAGGAAAGTGTTAGTCATCAATTGTCCTCAATTAAAAATTATGCTGAGCAAAATAATCTTGTGATCGAAAAACAATTTACCGATGTCTTTACAGATTCTGACTCAAACGTTCCGCAGTTGATAGAAATGCTTAAATTCCTTCAGGATAACCCTAACTCAGTAGATGAGGTTGTCTTCTATTCAATAGATAGACTTGGTAGGGATTTGGGAGGTAAGATTAAGACATTTTTAGAAGTAGAAAAGAACGTTCAACGGATCTACTTTCTATCAGAAAATATCGACTCAAAACAGGAGTTTTTTAAGACGTATTTTTTGCTTTGGACTGCTGTTGCTGAGACAAATAAGTAACAAGGATACAGCTAGTAGAAAGGTATAACAGACATAAAACAAATCTAGGATATTTAGCAATTAAACCAATGCTGAAGCCTGAAAGTATAGTAACTGACAAGTGTCATCAGAAGGATAATGAGGATAACCGGAGGTTGAATTTTGTATGGGTAGAATCATTCCTTATTACAGGAAATCCATTACTGTAAAAGGGTTGAGTGATGAGGAAAGTGTAAGTTATCAATCATCCTCAATTCAAAATTATGCTGAGAAAAATAACCACGTTATTGTAAAGGAATTTACTGATGTTGGCTATACAGGTTCTAATACAAATCGGCCAGAGCTGAAAGAAATGCTACAGTACCTTGAGGAAAATCCCAACACAATAGATGAAGTGGTCCTTTATTCCATTGATAGACTGGGCAGGGATTTGGGAGGTAATATTAATACATTTTTAACAATGGAAAAGTACGTTGATCGTATTTATTTTCTTTCCGAAAATATCGACTCAAATAATCAGTTTTTTAAGGTGCATTTTTTGATTTGGACTGCTGTGGCAGAAGATACCAAAAAGCAATTACTAGAACGAACAAGTAAGGGTAAACAAACAAAAACTATAAATGAACGTGTCTTTGTAAATGGAAAGTTTGCAATTGGATATACCAAAGGGTCAAAACAACATTTAGTTGCAGCTACCAGACAAAATACAATGGATATACAAGAGAGAACGGGGTTAGAAATTGTTCAGTTTATTTATTATGCTTACTTGTTTGGTATGAGTTTAAGACAAATAGCGAAACAATTAAATCAACATTTTGGGCTTACTCGATACTATCAAGCAGAGTGGTCTCATAAAACAGTTCGGTATGTTCTGCAGAATCAAACATATTGTGGTGTGCTAAGTGGAAACTTTAAGGAAGGTAACAAAGAATACTTTATTGAAGATGCCAATATCGAAGTATTAGTTGATCCCCTTCTTTTTGAGGTAGTTCAACAAAAGCTTAAATATGGAACAGTGGGAAGACGAAAGAAAAGAAATATATCAATAACTCATTATTTAGTGTGTGAAAACTGTGCAACGATCCTCCAATTAGATGGAAACGTTGTAAAGTGCCTAACCTGCAATATTCAGAGCGATTCTGTTTCTTTATTAAATGACATCCAATGTGAAATAGAAACTTATATTGTAAACAACATCGACTTTAATCCAAATAAAGCTGAAGTAATGGAAGGTTTATTAAATCGATACAGTGAGAGGAAGAATCTTATTGTTCAGAAGATGGAAAGATTAAATGTAATCCTCAAAGAAATCGATGAGTTAGAATCATATATACCCCAAAAGCGTTTAGATAATATGAGAAGCATCAATCAAAACGAGACTTGCTCTCTAATGAAACAACTCTACTTTGAAGAAGCTAGAATTCGACTTATTAGAAGTTTAGGTCAAGAATCAATCATATCTGATTTGAAGCCTTATCTTCTCATGCTGCCCTATGTAGTGATAATTAATTTGGAAACAAATACATACAATCTTCTATTTTGCCAATATGAAGCAAAAGGGGGAGAACAATATTGATAGGAAATAATGTTCTGCTATATAAGAAAATAGCTGTTAGTTATGTACGTACTAGCGGGATTGTAAATCCTAAAACCAGCATTCCAAACCAGATTCGCGACATCAAGAAGTACTGTGAGAGGAATCAAATCTTTTTAAAATATACTCTCATTGATGAAGCGGAAACAGGTAGGTATACAGAAAATCGTGATCAATATAATAAATTGAAGAAGATTGTAAAGAATGAACATGTTGATATGGTAATCGTTTCATTTGCGGATAGGTTTGCAAGAGATTCCTTTGAGTATATCTTATCTATTCGCGAGCTAGTAAGGGATGGCCGGCAGTTTATTGCTTTATATGAAGGAATAGTTGAAGAATGTACCAGTGCTTTGGAGTTATCCATGACAGCCATAAAAGTAGAGCTAGAAAATGAACAGCGGACAACGAGATTAAAGGATGGAAGGAAAGCAGCTGTGGAAGTTGGAAGATGCCCGTCAACTCCTACTTACGGATACAAGAAAGATAAAGATTTAAAACTGGTAGTTGTTGAAGAAGAAGCAAAGGTTATTCAAAAAATATTTAGTATGTATAATAGCGGTTATAAAATAACTCACATTATAACAGAGTTAAACCGAAATCCATTATATGAAGGTCAGCCTGAAATGTATCCGCAGCGAATATGGAACTATTTAAAGAATAAGACTTATACAGGCTATATCTATAGCAAAAATGAAATAAAACACGAGGATGGTTCATTCCATATTGAGTATATTCAAAAATCAAAAGTTCCTCATGAAGCAATAATAACAGAAGAGGAATTTAATAAGTCAAAAATAAAATGGGATAAAAGCCATAAAAGAATTAAAAATTCCTTTTATTTATGTTCTGGTTTGATGAAATGTCCTTGCGGTAAAAACATTACTAGCGCTGGAGATAAAAATCAGTATTTTTCTTATGTTCCGAAGGAAAGAAGGGAAGCTTGTTGCAGGTTTGTATTAAATGAAGTGGATAATAAGCTTCTTTCTTTCTTAGAATCCCTTAAACATCCTGACCAAGAAAATATTGAAGATGATATAAAAAATACGCAATTAGAGATTCAAATCCAAAATTCCTTGAAGGAAAATGAATCTAAATTTGCGCTTGGTAAGATTACAAAAAAGACATTTCTAAAAACCATTGAAGATGCTCAAGTAATCCAATCAGAATTGCAGAAAGAAAAATATAGAATCAAAAATGATCTGGTTAATGAAAGCTATGGACAGATGATAAACGAGAAAGACTTTAAAGGACTAAAAAGAAGGTTAAAAAAAGAGAAGTTTACTTTTACAGTTGATGAAATTGGAGAAATAAAAATATTAACGTGGGAGGTTCCTCTTTAAAGGAGGAACTTCTTTTTTTCTTTGGCTCTGTAATAATAATTGAGGGAAATTTGAAATAAAAGGGAATGAACCATATTTAAGGGTGTGTTAATTTAAAGTTCAACTTCACTGAGAAGTATTAGTAGGTGAAAAGAATCCAATAATAAAAAGAGAAGAAGTACCAGCTTCTTCTCCACTAAGCTTAGGGTTGTTCGTTTTTGTTATCACCTAATATCTCGTCTTCTACTTTCTTACGTATGCTTTCTTCTAATTGATGACGTAAGAGGAATTCAATTTGAGACTTAGGTGGGTAGTTAAGAAAACGGCCAACCCACTCTTTTTGTTCTAATTCATCTTTTTTTGGTTGTTTATTGCTATCCATATTATTTGCCACCTCCTGCAAATAGTATAGACAGGTTGTACGAATCTTATATCAAATAAGGTATAATTAAATGGGAAGTTGGTTATAATGAACTTCCCATTTTTTTGTATAATTTCAATAGGGACGAGATAAAAAAGTTAAACATAACACGAGTAAATTTGACTTACCATCTTCCAAGGCTCCGGGAAGCAGCAAGCATTAACAATGATTCAGTACTGTAAATTTAAGCTTCGATTGAAAGCTGTGAATGTTTATTTCTTACCGTAGCCCTTTTACGTATATCAGTGTCATAGCCGGCTAATGGATTGAATGCCGGCTATAGCAGTACATGCACTCTTCTCGACAACCCAAAGGTTTAATAGATACCTACTTGTGACAGAGGTTTTATGCAGTTGATTCTAAAGGTAGCTATAAGTATAAATA